>WJIW01000253.1 GCA_014730065.1 Armatimonadia bacterium
CTGCCGGCCGACGCCCTGGGCCGCCTGAGCCCGGTGACCGTGGCCATGAGCCCCGGGGGTCCCGTCGTGGCCTGGCAGGCCGACAATGTCCTCGCCCAGGGAGTGCCGGCCAGGGACTGGTTCTCCAGCGCCTACGTCGGGATCCTCAACCTGCCCCTGGCCGGCGACGGTGCCGAGCCTCGCCTCACGGCGTACGAGCCCGCTCAGCCGGGACACCCTCCCGAGCTACCGCGCATGGACTACAGGCCCAAGGTTACCCATGGCGGCGAGGAGTACACCGTTCTTTACGGCAACCTACACGAGCACACGAACTTCTCGCGCTGCTGGGCCGACGGATCCGATGGCACTCTGGACGACAACTACCGGTACGGGATCGAAGTCATGGGCTACGATTTTGTCGGCATGACCGACCATGGCTACGATCTGGTGGAGCTGAGGTGGGAGCGCACCATCCGCGCCTCACGGTTCTACCGCGACACCCCGTACTTCGTCGGGATCCCCGGATTCGAGTGGACGCTGAGTGGCGAGGAGAAGCCACCGGGTTCGGGCCATCGCAACGTCATCTTCGGTGGCGACGACCACGCCAGCCGGTTCGTCGGACAGGCCGGCGCCGTTCTCGACAGCCGCCTGACCGAAGCGAGCAACATGCCCGACAAGGTATGGCGGATCCTCCGGGAGCAGGGCGCCACGGCGGTCACCATCCCCCACCACACCGCCGACAAGCAGCACCCCATCGACTGGGACTATCACGATGACGAGTACCAGTGCGTGGCCGAGATCTTCCAGGCGAGGCAGTCGTGCGAGCATGCCGGCTGCCCACGGGAGACGCCGAACCTGACCGAGCATCCGGGGTGCTACCTGCAGGATGGCCTCACCCGGGGCCATCGTTTCGGCTTCATCGCCAGCGGAGACCACAACTCGATGGGCCAGGGGATCGCCGCTGTGCTGGTCAAGGAGATCAGCCTGGAGGGCATTCTGGAAGCCCTGCGGGCGCGGCGCTGCTTCGCGACGACGGGCGCCAAGATTCTCATGGACTTCCGTGTGGACGATATGGTCCAGGGCGAGGAAGGACCGGCCGGCGACGCGCCGCGCATTCAGGCCACCATCGACGGCACGGCGCCGCTGACCAATGTGGTGGTGTTCCGCAGTAACGAGGTCATGTATGAGCTAACGGAGGACCAGCTTGAGGGACGCCGGTCGCTGCGCCTGGATTTCGAGGACGAGGGCCGCGGCGGCTCGGAGTTCTACTACGCCCGGGCGATCCAGGCCGATAACGAGATCGCATGGTCGAGCCCTGTGTGGGTGGATGCCTAGGCTGAGTCGGCGCCCCCGGAGGGGCCAGCCCCCACCGGCAAGGCCGCGGCCACGGCGGCGGCCAGGTCGCTGGCTCGGTACGGCTTGTTGACGAACCCGCTGACCGGCAGGCCGAGGGATCCCAGCGACTCCTCCGGCTGGCCGTAGCCGCTGGAGACGATGGCCGGCAGCTCCGGGTCCATCTCTCTGAGCCGCCGGAGCATCTCGATGCCGTCCATCTCCGGCATGATGACATCGGCGATCACCAGGTCCACGCTGTCGGCGTGCCCCCGGTAGACATCCAGGCCCTCGGTTCCGTCGGCGGCCTCCAGCACCTGATAGCCCATGTGTTCCAGGAGTCCACGGGCCACCGTCCGGACCACCGGCTCATCGTCGACTATCAGGATCGTTCCCGACCCCTTGCCGTGGTGGGCCTGGGCCTCGGCCGTCGGCTGTTCCACGGGCCCCTCGTACCGCGGCAAGTAGATGGTGAATGTCGACCCTCGCCCGGGCTCACTAGCCACTCGCACCTCGCCCCCGTGGGATGTGGCGATGCCATAGACGGCGGCGAGCCCCAGCCCCGTGCCCTTCCCGACCTCCTTGGTGGTGAAGAAGGGCTCGAAGATGCGGTCCCGCACCTCAGGGGCGATGCCCAGCCCTGTGTCACGCACCTCGATGGCGACCATGGGCTGGGGGTCATCACCACCCACCTCGGATGGCTGTGCCTCCCTCGTTACCAACGTCAGATGGCCACCCGTTGGCATGGCGTCCCGGGCATTGACGGCCAGGTTCAGCACACCGTTGAGCAGTTGTCCCGCATCGGCCAGAACCACGCATCGGCCGGCCTCCTTCCGATGCTCGAGGCTAACCTGCTTCTCCACGGTGTGCTCGAGGAGACGAAGGGCTTGGTCGCAGATCTGCGCCACGTCCACCGGACGGGTCTCCACCTTGGACTTCCGGGAGAAGGCCAGCAGGTCGCGGGTCAGGTCCGCCGCCCTTTCGGCTGCCCCCAGAATGGCGGTGCAGGGCTCCACCAGCTCCCGGCTCCCGCGCACTTGGGCCAGCAGTGCTTCGGCATTGCCCAGGATGCCGGTCAGCAGGTTGTTGAAGTCGTGGGCGATCCCGCCGGCGAGCTGGCCCACCGCTTCGAGCTTCTGGGTCTGGCTCAGGCGCTCTTCCATCTCCGCCCGCTGACGCATCTCATCGCGAAGCTGCTCGTTGGCCCTCTCCAGCTCCGCGGTGCGCTCCCCGACCCGTGCCTCCAGCTCACGGGTGAGGGCAGCCAGGGCCTGGGAGGTCTCCCGGTGGCGCTCCACCTCCTCGTGCAGCCGCTGGTTGGTCCGGTCGCGCAGCCACTCGGCGACGAAGCTGCGGGCGCGGGAAGCGTACAGCGCCCGGGAGATGGACCAGGCCACCATCAGTAGGCCGATGGCTCCCACGTTGTCGGTCACCGCGGTCAAGGGCTCGCCCCCGAGGGCCGTGATGGCATCAAGCCATACCACTAGCCCTGCCGCGAAGACGATAGTCGCAACCAGGCCCGGCAGGTACACCAGGGTGGCGATCGCGAAGCTCAGGATCATCAGCGTCGGGAGGCTTCCCTGGGAGACCTGCTCGATGGCACTCACGCCCGCTGCCCAGCACATGGCGAACGCGGCGCCGCCAGCCACCAGCACACGGTGGAAGATACCTACGCCCTGGGACCCGGACGGAGCACGCCAGTAGCTGAGGAGCAGGATGGCCGTGGTGCCGACCACCAGTACGACGTCTAGTGGTAGGTAGTCCCCGGCGGCTTCCGCCTCGGACCACGCCTGGGGCACCAGCAGGTTGATGCTGAGCATTACGATGGACCAGAGGAGGAGGAACGAGGTCACGATGCGGATCCGGAGCAGGTTGACCCAGCCCATCTCCGCATGGAACTCCTCGCGCAGGGGCTCGGGCACTCGGAAGAGCAGCGACCGGCTCTCCAGCGCGTGCCGAATGTCGGCATCTGAACCTGGCACTTGTACCGCCGCCCCCCATCGCGTGGCCCCGCGGCATGGGCCGCCTACGTCTGGCACTTGACGTCATGCCTCGATGAGGCTATTTTATCTGTTTGTGACTACGCCCGAAGGAGGCGAGCCCGTGACAATCCGTGCATCCGCAGCAGACTCGGCGCTCGTCGTCCTCGGCGCCCCCCGGATTTCCGCCTAGTCCGTCTCAGGACCTCGTATGTCGGCGGAAGCCCCCTGAAGGCCCCGACACGATGAGTGCCACTGTCAGGCCTTTGCGCCTGCCTCGGAGGGAGTACGGCGCCGCCCTCCTCCAGGACAACTCCCGCGCCGACCGGTAAACCTCCTTATTCCATGCCTCGTAGCAAAGATGAACGACGGGGCGAGTAGATACCACAACACGGACCCAGAGAGGATGGATCAGCCATGGCAGCGATGCTGCCCGCCCGCCGCGAGAGCCTGGGCCTCCCCCAAGGGATGGCTGCTCACAAGTCGCGGACGGCGCGACTCAGATCCACCCGGCCCCCCGAGGGGGCCAGCCGGCCCCAGCCGAGAGTCGAGTGGGCCGGATCGGAAAGCGAGATCTACGATGCGCTCAACTATGTTTGGTACCTTCGACTGCGGCACTAGCCGCCGAGACGAGGACACACTTCTGAAGACCATGGACCTGACCTGGTGGGGAGCCATGCGGGTGAAGCCCGAGATGCGCCGTGACCGGAGCGGCCGCCGCGGGACCACCCGGGACGAGCCCACCGGAGATGAGAATCGGTGCCCCCGAGACCCGCGATGAACCCGCGATGAAAGGGTGAGATCATGTTCTATCAGCTACTGCTCGGCATGCAAGACGAGAACAGTGAGTCGATCATGGCACGGAGCCTACGAGACGCATTGGGTAACGCCCTCTGGGACCGAGGTCCCAAGCAGCGACCGGCCCGATGCCCGAAGCGGTAGATCGCGGCACCACCCAGCGCCCGTCGCCGGAGGCCTGACCAGGGGCACCGATCCCAGGACTCCGCGACGGGCGATCTGCGTACGACGGGGGTCATTCCGTCAGGAACGAATCATAGAACTCCATGATCCGGTTGTAGTACCCCACCACTCCCACGATCACGCCCGCCCCGACCAGCACCGCCGTGAGCAGCAGCAGTAGAGCCCAGGACCAGATGCTTCGCCGGAGCGACTGCCGGTCAGCCTCGTCATCGAGCATCTCCAGGCACTCATCGAACATGGCGTCCAGCTCACCCGTCTCCTCCGCCGTCTCCAGGAGTCCCCGGGTCTTCCGGTCCAGCACTCCCGCCATCGCCAAGGCCGTGGGAAGGTCACCCCCGCGCCGCAAGTGCTCGGCCGCTCGCATACCCCGGGCCTCCAGGCGGGCCGGACCCGCCACCGATGCCGCAGCCTCCATGGCCTCCTGAGGCAGGCATCCGGCCCGAACCATGTCCCGGTACGCTCGCAGGAAGCGCCGTGCATAGGCGACCCGCTGGCCCTTACCCATCACCGGGAGGCGCGACGTGATCCGCTCCACGAGCGACTGAACCGGCGCAAGGCGGCCCACCAGCCTGAGCCCATGCCAGGCGAGCAGGCCTATGGCCAGCAGTGGCAAGCCGTTCACCAGGGTGTTGACCAGCCAGAAGCCCAAGCCATGGGTGATGGCCAGCGGCAGGGTCGCTGCGATGACGGCCAGCACCGCGATCGCCTTGGCATAGACCTTCGGGTAGGTGAGCCGGGCGCGCTCCCGAGAGACCTGCCGGTGGTCCTCCACGACGACGGGCAGGAGCGCGTCCAGAGCCCCCGCGCGCTCCGCTGCCGACACCGATGCCGCGACCCACGGCTCGAAGCACTCCGGATGAGCCGCCAGGATCTCCGATAGCTTGGCGCCCTGCCTCGCCGCCTCCATCCCCTCCTGGCACAGGCGGCGTAGGCGGGAGTCGGAGGTGCGGTCGCGTAGCTGCTCCAGGACCTCCGCCAGGGGGAGGCCCGCCGAGAGCATCTCGTGGAGCTGGCGCAGGAACTCCGCCCGGCGATCGAGGGGGACTGGCCACAGCAGTCCGAGGGGAGACGTCCTGCGGCGGCTCCGCGTGGGAAGCGCGGTGCGGCGGACGCTGACTACAAAGGTGTCCTGGGCCGTAAGCTGACGCACAGCGGCCTCGCGGGTCTGGGCGACCACGGTGTGCTCCGCGGCATGACCTCGGCGGCTCTTTGTGACGATGTGGTACAGCGGCACGAATCTCACCACCCGCGATGCCGACTCCGGCCCCGCTCGGAGCCTACTGTTCCCCGCGTGACCCGAGCCGCCTGCCGCGGGCGAGGAATCCGGCCCCGCTCCTCAGAACCTGGACCATCGGGTGGGGTATGCACGGAAGGACCCATGCCGTGGCAACCGACTTGAGTTGCGACTACTGCGGAAGTACCCTCCGCCGCGATACCCTCCCCGAAGCCTGTCCCAAATGCGGCGGTCCCGTCGAGGCTCCGCCGGCCCCGCCGCCCGAGGAAGTGGCGGCCGTCGACTCGACCCCGGCTTACGACCCGTGGGACGTCTGGTACCTCTGGGAGCGAGGTCGCACGGCGGGCCCCTACCCCGTCCACATGATCTGCGCCTGGGTTCGCCACGACCAGATCGGTCTCAACACCCGCATCGCCTCGGCGAGGGATCAGCGCTGGCGGAAGCTGGCTGACCCAACATCGCCCCCTGTGGTCTCGGAGATCGCCCGGGGGCGCCAGCAGGCACTGGTGCAGGAGCTTCACGAGAAGACGAAGCTGCCACCCGTCCTCGCGCGCTGGGTGCTCTCCACGAGCGGCTGGACCCTTCGGGGCGCCATCATGACTCTCGTCGCCGCTGCCGCGGCGGTCTGCGTCGGCCTCGGCATGGTGATCCTGATGGCCATCGGCTCAGCGACGAGCTAGCCGCCGGGGCCCGAGGAGTGACCGATATGCCCGACCCCATCTACACCCGCAAGGGCGACCGTGGCGAGACCCACAACCTGGCGGGCAAGACCATCAAGAAGAAGTCCATCGACGCCCGAGCCTTGGGTACCATCGATGAGCTGAACGCCGCCATGGGAATGGCCAGGGCCTCCTGCGACCAGCCCGAGATCGCGGAGCGGATCGTGGCGTATCAGCGGAAGCTGTTTCGCATCGGCTCCGCCGTCGCCAGCTACCCCGACTTCCACAACCACGACGTCACCGCCGATGACGTGGCGGGTATGGAGGCGGTCATCGACCGCTGGGCCGATGAGATGCCGCCCCTGGAGAGCTTCCTGCTGCCGGGCGCCTCGGTCCCCGAGGCGTCGCTTCACGTGGCGCGCACCGTCTGCCGCCGGGCCGAGCGTGAGCTGAACGACTGGCTCCACGCGAAGCTCGAGCAGCGCCAGCCATCCGAGAACGTAGGCGCCGCTCTCGTCGATGCCCTGAGCTTCATGAACCGCCTCTCGGACCTCCTCTTCACCGCCGCTCGACTCGCCAACCACCGGGCGGGCGTGGACGACGATCGCATCGGTTAGGAGCGATAGGCATGTCGCTAGGTATCTCACGCAGGAGCTTCCTCAAGGGGGCCGCGGCCCTGGCAGCGCCAACGATCATCCCCGCGTCGGCGCTGGGTCTTCAAGGTGCCACCCCGCCGAGTGAGCGCATCAATGTGGGCATGATCGGCACCGGCCGGCAGGCGCTGATCGTCAGCCTGCCCCAGCTCCTGAACATGCCCGATGTTCAGGTCGTCGCCGTATGCGATGTCGATGCCTGGCGCCTGGCCGATGCCAAGAAACGGGTGGACGATCACTACGGCGCCGGGTGCATGGCCACCGGCGACTACGGCGACGTTCTCGCCAGGGACGACATCGACGCCGTGCTCATCTCCACACCCGACCACTGGCACACGCCTCTTGCTCTGGAGGCCATGGAGGCGGGGAAGGACGTCGCCCTGGAGAAGCCCATCACCCGCACCATCGCCGAGGGACAGGCCTTGGTGGAAACGGCCGCTCGCACCGCCCGCGTGTTCCGGGTCGATAGCGAGTTCCGCTCCCAGCCGGGCGTGCATCGAGCGGCGGAGCTGGTCCGCAACGGCTTCATCGGAGAGATCCAGCGGGTGAGCGTGGGCGTGCCGGGCTCCGACATAGGCTGCCCACCCCAGCCCGCCATGCCCGTGCCCGGGGAGCTGGACTACGAGACCTGGCAGGGCCCCGCACCGAGGCAACCGTACACCGAGCTGGGCGTCCATCCGCCCCATGCCTACGGCCGCCCGGGCTGGATGCGCCATCTCTTCTACTGTGACGGCATGGTCACCAACTGGGGCACTCATCTGAACGATGGCGCCATGTGGGCGACGGGCCTGGAGCGCACTGGGCCCGTCGAGATCCAGGCCACGGGCACCTATCCCGAGCCGCCCACCTTCTGGAACGTCATGACCGGCTTCGAGATCGAGTACGTCTTCGAGGGCGGCTTGCCCTGGACGTACCGCACCGACCGCCCGTACTTCCTCATC
>WJIW01000254.1 GCA_014730065.1 Armatimonadia bacterium
CCCGAGAGCCTTGCCCGCGCCCATGCTACCGAGGGCAATCGCTGCGGCGATCTCCGCGTCTCGGGAATCGCCCCCGATCGCCTCGTTCAGTGCGCTCCTAGCTGCATCGCCACCGATGGCCGCCAGCGCGGCAGCGGCCGAGAAGCTCAGGTCGGGATGCGGCATGCTGGCGGCGATCGGCGGAATGGCGTCCTCGCCTCCGGCGATCGCAAGCATCTCCAGCGCCAGCTTGCGGGTCTGTGCCGGCCAGTCAGCGGCGAGCTCCCGGGCCAATGCCGCGCTCAGTGCTCCTCCGGAGCCGTCTTCCTTGGTGGCGTGGGCGGCGACCCAGGCCAGGGCCTCGCTGGCGGTGGCCACGGACAGGGGAGTGCCCTCGGCATGCAGCCTGAGCAGCTCCGGCACCATGGCCGTCCCCAGCCGTGCCGCGAACTCCTGGGCGTGGCGCCGGATGGCCGGGTCCTCATCGCGAAGCTGGTAAGCCAGGTGCCCCGGCTCGGCGTCCAGATCGCGGATGCGGATGTTCCGGAAGCGGACCCACTCATCTGGCCCGGAGTGGGACGACTGAAGCGCGATCTTCCCCGACAGAGACGCCCCTGCCAGGCTCTCTACCTCGTCGGTGTTGGCGCGGCATACCTCCACGCCGTCCACACTCACCGTGAGGAGCTTGCCCACGGCGGTGATCTCCATGCTGTGCCACACCAGTGGCGTCTCGTCCGGCCGCGGATCGACGGCCACATGGCCATAGAGCGAGCCCGTGCAGTGGAGGTCATCCCTGCGCGGCGTCCAGGGGGCCAGGAGCTGGACCTCGGTGACCACGGAGCCCTCGGCCATGCCCCTAACCAAGACGCCGCTGTTGCCCACCTCAGAGAGCATGTATTCCAGTCGTAGCACGAAGTCCGCGTACTCCCGGTCCGTCGCCAGCCATCCACCATCGACGGTGCCCACCGTCAGGAGGATGCCGTCGTCCTCGACGACCCATCCCGACTCGTCGCCCGTCGCTGTCCAGCCCGCGAGGGATTCGCCATCCAGCAGAGGCGTGAACTCGGGCTCTCCGGGAGCCGCCAGCGTCAGCGCCATGAGTGCCATCGCCAGGGTCATCGGACCGCCACCTTCCGGCGCACCTCGGGCAGCGCCCAAGGGCCGTGATAGGGCACCGAGAGCATGCGGTTGGCCGCCTCGTCACCTACGAAGGACCCCTGCGCCGCGTCCCACTCCAGGGGTCGCTGCAGCCGGAAGGAGATGCAGCCCAGCAGCATGGGAAGGGTCATGTTCGCGGCATAGTCCAGATGGCTCTCGGGTTGGCGGCGCGACCTCACGCAGTCCAGGAAGTTCCGTTGGTGGCCCGGCGAGCGGTCGATGCTCTGGGGCACATCGGGCACGTCCTCTATCTCCTCACCATCGATGAACAGCACCCGGCTACCGTAGTCGACCACCATGGAGCCCCGGGTGCCCTCGAACTGGCAGCCGATCCCCTTGCCCGCCGCACCGGGCACATCGGGCACGTCGGTGGACCAGTGCAGATCGAGGCCATCGAACTCGTAGTCCACTTCGATCCAGGCGGGCGTGTCGGCGATGCCGTCGGCGGGAGTCGTCCCCCGGGCGTGGATCCGGATCGGCTCGCCGATCCCTAGCGACCAGAAGGCCATGTCGGCGATATGGCACCAGAAGTCGGCGTAGACTCCGCCCGAGTAGTCCCAGAAGTACCGGTAGGAGAAGTGACAGCGGGGCGGCGTGTACGGACGACGGATCGCCGGTCCTTGCCACATCTCCCAGTCGAGCTGCGGGGGCGGATCCTCGAAGGGCGGGTAGCCCAGCCCCGGACTGCCGCCCGTCTTCCAGAGCCGGACGGTATGGATGTCGCCCAGCACCCCCGACCGCACCAGCTCCACGGCCCGGTGGTAGTTGTCGCCGGCGTGGATCTGGGTCCCGAGCTGGAACACACGCCGGGTTCGCTGGCGTGCGTCGACCATGGCCCTGCTCTCGGCAACGGTGCGGCAGAGCGGCTTCTCGGCGTAGACGTCCTTGCCCGCATCGAAGGCCATGATGGTGACCAGGGCGTGCCAATGATCGGGCGTGGCACAGGTGATGACGTCCACGTCGCCCCGGTCCAGCACATGCCGAAAGTCGCTGTAGGTCGCGATGTCCTTCCCCGGCTGTATCTCCTGGGCGCGAGCCAGTGCCGTCGCCAGGTGCTCGGAATCCACGTCACAGAGCGCCACCGTGTTCACGTCCGGCATGGCGGCGAACCACTCCAGATGGGAGCGGCCCATTCCGCCCAGGCCGATGTGGGCCACATTGATCTTCTCACCGGGCGAGACCGTCTGGGCGAAGGCTCCCCGGCCCGCCCCCAGGAAGGCCGCGGCTCCGGCCGCCGACCACTTCAGGAAGTCGCGGCGGCCCATGGGGCGCGCCCCGCTGATGCTCATCGACTGCACCACCTCATCACCGACCCTACCAGGCCGGGGTTGGCTTAGCTTTCATCCGCTTGCGAGTCCGTTCCTCTCCCGCAGCGTCGGGTTGCTTGATGCCGCCGATGACCGCATCGGGTCCGCGCCGCCAGAAGCAGTCCAGCCCGCCCAGACCCGACGCTCGCATCGCTTCGAAGTGCCATTCCAGTGGATACCCCTCATCGTCGCCCCGCCACGCTTTGAGGGCACGCTGCCGCTCCCTGGCCGCCTCGGGCCCGAGCACCGCCAGGTATCCGTCCCAGAAGCTGCGCCAGGCGGCCTCACTCTCGCCGAGCAGCTCATGCTCCCATTCGGCGCGGTAGCGGTGGATGTCCGGGTGCTCCGAGCGCACGGGATCGGCGTTCAGCAGGATTCCGCCCGGCTCCAGGAGACCCGCGGCCTGCCGGTAGACCCGCGCCAGCTCCGCCCGGTCCAGCCAGTGCAGGGCCGTCGCCGAGACCACCGCTCGCACGCCCTGGCCCACCTGCCCGGGCCAGCTCGCCTGCCGAAGGTCCGCCTGGCGCACCCGGGCGCGCTCGCCATACGGCTCCAGCCTTGCCTCGGCCAGCGGCAGCAAGGTGGGATCGACGTCGATGCCCACCACGGCGGCGCCGGGCATGCGCTCCAGCACGGCGAGACCGAGGCTGCCGGTGCCGCAGCCCAGGTCGACGACGACGGCGTCCTCCGGCTGACTCACGGCGACCAGGTCGGCCATCAGCTCGAGGCGCTCCTGGCGATCGAGCAGACACGCCTCCTGCATCCGGTCCCAGCGCTCGATCCATACCTGGGGGTCTACAGACTCCGGCAGTGCCATGGACATCCCTCCCAGGGCGTATTGGGCCGTGGGGGTGGCGCATTCCTTTAGGTAGGGAGCGTGCAGTGGCCCGCAGAACTCCGCCTGAGGGAGGACACCCATGGGCGACCACATACGGGAGCCAGCACGCAAGACACCCATTCGCTGGCGGGCGGACGTCATCGTGGCCGGGGGCGGCCCGGCGGGATTCGCCGCGGCCCTGGCGGCCCGCCGACAGGGAGCCGACGTGCTGCTCCTTGAGCGGCATGGGCACCTGGGCGGCCTGGCCACGGGCGGGCTCGTCGTCGAGCTTCCGTCCTTCGAAGCCGACGGGCGGCCCATCATCGGCGGCATCGGCCGAGAGCTGCGAGATGCGCTCATCCAGCGAGGTCACGCCGCCATGAAGGGCGACACTGGGCACTGCTTCTTCGATCCCGAGGCCATGAAGTGGCTGTGCGCCAGGCTGCTTCGGGAGGCGGGTGTTAGGGTGGTGCACCACGTCTGGGTCGCGGGGACCGTAACCGACGGCGGTCGTGTGACGGGCCTGCTCGCCGAGACCAAGCAGGGACGCGTGGCCGCCGCCGGCGACATGGTCATCGACGCGACGGGCGATGGTGACGTGATCGCATCCACCGGCTGCGAATTCGATCAGGCCCACGCGCTGATCGGCCTGCCGTGGCGTATCGCCGGGATCGACGCGAACCGGGCGGGACCAGCCCTGGCCGCTACGCTATCGAGCTTCCGGGAGGAGCGTGCACCCGAGAGGGGCTGGCTCGCGGCGATGCCGGTGACCACTGCTGACGGCTCGCTATGGTGCACCAACGGACTCGACGTGGCCGACGGACTTGATCCCGAGGCACTATCCGAGCTGGAGCTGCGCGGACGCGAGCTGGCCTTCGCCCTAGTGGAGCGCCTCCGCCGAGAGGTGCCCGGCTGCGGCTCGGCCTACGTCTCCGATGTGGCCCCCCAGATAGGCGTGCGCCACACCCGTCGACTCGTCGGCCGCTCCCGAGTCACCGATGGCGACGCCCGCGTCCACGACAAGCGCTACCCCGATGCCATCGGCCGGGCCGGCGGATTCTACCAGGTCAGGTCCCTGACCGATGTCCCGTATGGCGCCTTGGTGCCCGCAAGGGGGGACGGCCTGCTGGTTGCGGGCCGATGTGTGTCCGCCGACCTGTGGGCTCTGGAGACCCTCCGGCTGATCCACGCCTGCTGGGTGACCGGACAAGCGGCCGGCACCGCGGCGGCTATGTGCGCCGAGTCGGGAGCCGTCCCCGCCACCCTCCCCTACCCCGACCTGCGGGCGCGTCTCCAGGCCGAGGGCGTGGCCTTCGCTGAGGGCTAAAGGGACCAGCCGACTGCACTCCGAAGACTCCGCACCGCGATCAGCGATACCTAGGTAGAGTCTGAGGAGGCGCGATCACTTGAACCTGCAACGACCGAACGGCAATGATGCCACCCTTACGAGGAACCGCTCCCGGGACATCGTCCCCTTCTCGGGGATCTGCACCCGGTGCACCGAGGACTGCACCGGCAACTGCGAGATCTTCAAGGCCTCCATGCGAGGCAGGGAGCTCATCTACCCCGAGCCCTTCGGTGACATGACCGCAGGCGCAGACAAGGAATACCCCATCGACTACTCCCACCTGAACATACTGGGCTATGCCCTGGGTGCCGAGGCCATCGATGAGGCCAATCCCGATAAAGCCATCTTCCCCGGCGTGGACACCAGCACCGTGTACGGACACACCCACCCCGTGCGGATGAGGATGCCCATCTTCACGGGCGCGCTGGGCTCCACGGACATCGCCCGGAAGCACTGGCGGAGCTTCGCCGTGGGGGCGGCCATATCGGGGATCTCACTCGTCGTGGGTGAGAACGTATGCGGCATCGACCCCGAGCTGGAGCTGGACAACACGGGCAAGGTTGTCCGCTCACCGGAGATGGAGCGCCGGGTCAAGCTCTACAAGGACTGGCAAGATGAGTACGGCGACATCATCATCCAGCTCAATGTCGAGGATTCCAACCTGGGGGTCGCCGACTACGTGGTCAACGAGCTGGGCATTGAGACCCTGGAGCTGAAGTGGGGTCAGGGCGCCAAGTCCATCGGTGGGGAGATCAAGATCTTCGACCTGGACCGAGCCCTGGAGCTGCAGCGGCGCGGCTACATCGTCACCCCCGACCCATCGGATCCCGCGGTGCAGGCGGGCATGAAGAGCGGCGCGATTCGGGAGCTGGAGCGCCACTCCCGGCTCGGCTTCATCGATGAGGAGGAGTTCGTCCGGAACGTGGAGCGGCTCCGCCGGTCGGTGGGCGTGAAGCGCGTCACCCTGAAGACCGGGGCCTATAGCTTCCGGGAGCTGGCCATGGCCATCAAGTGGGCCTCCAAGGCTCGGGTCGACCTGGTTACCATCGACGGCGCCGGCGGCGGCACGGGCATGAGCCCCTGGCGCATGATGGAGGAGTGGGGCGTGCCCACCTTCTACCTCCAGGCCATGGCCGTGGAGTGCGCCATGCGCCTGGCCCGGCGTGGCGAGTGGGTGCCCGATCTGGCCATGGCCGGCGGCTTCTCCACCGAGGACCACCTGTTCAAGGTCCTGGCCATGGGCTCACCTTTCTTCAAAGCGGTGTGCATGGGCCGTGCGCTGATGATACCGGGGTTCGTGGGCGACAACATCGCCGGCGTCCTGGGGCACGAGGGCGCCCAGAGCCGGTGGGAGTCCCTCCCCTCCACCGTCAGCCGGTACGGCGAGACGCCCGAGCAGATCTTCGTCAGCTACTCCACCCTCCAGGACCGGTACGGTGATGCCGCCAAGGACATCCCCCTGGGCGCTGTGGGGATCTTCACCTATGTGGACAAGCTGCGCACCGGCCTGACTCAGTTCATGGCGGGCGCGCGCAGCTTCCGACTCGATACCCTCAAGCGACGCGACCTCGTCGCCCTGACCGAGGAAGCGGCGAAGGTATCGGGTCTCAACTACGTGATGGACGCGTATCGTGACGAGGCCGAGCGGATACTGGACGCGTAGGGCCGAACGCGATACAGCCGCGGGGCCTCAAGCCCAGGTGATCGAGCCCAGCAGCCGAGGCCCCGCGGCGCCCGTTACCGACGGCACGTTGGCCGGCTGGCCGCGCATCAGCTCACTGCCCAGCAGCGCGAAGCCCATGGCCTCCTTGGCATCGCCGGGCACCCCGAGATCATCGGTGAGCCCGAGGGGTGCCCCCAGCTCCTCGGAGAGCCATGCCGTCAACACGGGATTGTGGGCGCCCCCGCCGCACACCACCACCTCCCCCGGCTGCGGCGTGAAGTCGATCAGCGCGCGGGCGATGGACCGAGCCACCCAGCGGGTTAGGGTGGCCACCAGATCGGCGCCCGTAGCCGCCCTCGGCTCGGAGGTAACGGCGTGCACGAAGCCCTCGCCCAGCTCCTCCCGGCCCGTGGACTTGGGCGGACGCCGAGAGAGGTACGGGTGACTCATTAGGCGTCCCAGCAGTGCCTCATCCACCGTGCCCGAAGCCGCGAGCCGGCCGTCGACATCGTGGGGCAGGTCCGGGTCGGCCAGCCGGGCGGCGTGGTTGATGACCAAGTTGCCGGGGCCGGTATCGAACCCCACGGGCGGGGCGTCACCCGGGAGATGGGTCACATTCGACATGCCGCCGATGTTCACGATGCTGCGTGGCGCGCCACCTGGCGCCGACAGCAGGACCCAATCCAGGTAGGGCAGCAAGGGAGCGCCCTCACCGCCGGCGGCCAGGTCCCGAGCCCGAAAGTCACTGGCTACCGGCAGGCCGGTCGCCTCGGCGATGACGGCGGCTCGGCCGATCTGCATGGTGCATCGCTCGCCCAGATGCGGACCGCCTTCGGGGTAATGGCACACGGTGTGCCCATGGCTGGCGATGAGATCGATGGAGTGCCTCCCCGCAACCTCGCAAGCGACTTCGGCGATGAGGCGGCCCAGCCGCACGTCCAGCTCGGCGACGAATCCGGAGAGAGTCCCGGCCGGGTCGGAGGACACGCGCAGGAGAGCGGAAGTGGCCTCGGGATACGGCGTGGACGCGAACTCCAGCAGCCCCACCTCGGCCCCTCGCCCCGAGGCCGTCACGGAGCACACGGCCACATCCAGCCCGTCGCAGGACGTTCCCGACATCACGCCAGCGACCACGGCCTCCTCGTCGGCGGGCCAAGGGTAGTGCGGGCCTGGTTCCATGGCTGGGATCCTATCTCAGCACGAAAAGTGCTGAACTCTGGATCGCGGAGATGATCGGTCCCGCGGCGAGGACCATCAGGAAGGTACCCGCCAGGCAGATGCCGATGGCCGTTCCCACCCCGCCACCCACGGGTACGGGCTCGTCGGTGACCGGCGGCTTGAAGAACATCCGCCCGGCCACGCCGATGTAGTAGTAGAGGGATACCACCGAGTTGAGCACTAGCACGATGAGCAGCCACATCAGGGGCGAGCCCCACGTCAGGCCCGTGTCCACCGCCGCCATGATGATGAACACCTTGCCCAAGAAGCCCGCCAGCGGCGGCAGCCCGACCAGGGAGATGCCGAACACCACCCAGGACCACGCCAGGTAGGGCGACCGGATCGCCAACCCGTTGTATGACCGCACGCTGTCGCTGCGGGTGTGGTTGGAGAAGGCGATGATGACCGCGAAGGCACCCAGGTTCATGAAGAGGTAGGCGAAGGCGTAGACGCTCAGCGCCGCCAGAGCCATGTCAGTCTGGAGGGTGACGAAGACGGCGACGAGCATGTAGCCCGCGTGGGCGATGCTGGAGTAGGCGAGCATCCGCTTGATGTTCGACTGCTTGAGTGCTACCGCGTTACCCAGGGTCATGCTCAAGATGGCGCCCCAGAACAGCACGCCCTCCCACGCAACGCGCGCCGTGTCGTGGGGGAAGGCGATGCTGAAGACCCGGGCCAGGGCCGCCAGAGCCGCCAGCTTCGGACCCACCGACAGGAAGGCGGTGACGGGAGTGGGCGCGCCCTCGTACACGTCGGGACACCACATGTGGAAGGGCACCATGGCCACCTTGAAGCCGAACCCCACGAGCATGAGCACGGCCGCCGTGGGCAGGAGTACCCCGATGTTGCCGCCCGCCGTGGCCTCCATGATGCCAACCAGATCCAGCCGGCCGGTGAGGCCGTAGACGTAGCTGAGGCCGAAGAGCATGAAGACCGACGAGGTGGCACCCAGGATGAAGTACTTGAGGGCCGCCTCCACCGACCGCTCGTCATCCTTGAGGAAGGCCGCCAGGACGTATCCGCACACCGACAGCAGCTCCACCGAGAACCAGATGGTGATCAGCTCGCGTGCGGCTGCCAGGGTGCACATGCCCATGGAGGCGAAGGCGATGATGGCCAGAAGCTCGGGCTGGTGATCGTCCAGTCGCCGCTCCAGATACTCCTTGGAGAAGATGAACGTAAGGCCGCACACCAGTAGGGCCAGGGCGGCGAACACTCGTGAGAAGGGATCCAGGGCCAGGGTCGTGCTGAGGTACACCGGCGCGCTCTCGGCGATCTGCGCGCCCTCGGCGGTGGTGGCCAGATGGGCCAGGTAGCCGGCACCGACGGCGCCCCCGATGCAGGCCACACCTCCCAGGACGGTATAGGCCCGAAGCCGCTCACGACTCGGCGCGCAGGCGATCACCAAGCCGATGGCCCCGACCAGTACCAGAAGTAGCTCTGGGATTAGATAGATCACGCTCGCCGATCCTCCACCCGAAGTCGTGCCCGCATCGCTAGGTGCCGAACAGCGCACCGAGTATGTGCATCGTCGCCGCTTCGATGGGCCGCAGCAGCGGTCCGGGGTAACAGCCGACAAACAAGGTCAGGGCCATGAGCGGTGCCAGGCACGCCAGCTCCAGGGAGTTGATGTCCTTGAGGCCCGCCCAGCGCTCGTTCTTCTCGCCCATGAACACCCGCTGGACTGTCCACAGCATGTAGGCCGCCGTGAGCACTATCCCGATGATCGCCGTGTAGGCAAACCACGGGGACATGAGGACGGCGAAGCCCTCGGTGCTCGTCTCGAGGGCACTGCCCGATGCGTACGTTCCGAGAAGCACGTACAGCTCGGCCACGAAGCCCGATAGAGCCGGCAGGCCCAGGGAGGCCATGGCCACGAAGATGAACACACCGAAGTACTTGGGCATGATCTGGCCCAGGCCGCCGAAGCCGTTGATCTCGCGGATGTGCGCCCGCTCGTAGATCACGCCGACCAGAAGGAACAAGCACGAAGTGATCAGTCCGTGGGAGAACATCTGGAGCACGGCGCCCGAGATGCCCTGCACGTTCATCGCCGCGAGCCCCAGGGTGACGAACCCCATGTGCCCTATGGATGAGTACGCGATGAGCTTCTTCAGGTCGGACTGTGCCATGGCCGCCAGCGAGCCGTAGATGATGCTGATTAGTGCCAGCACGCCGATCCAGGGCGCGGCCACCATCCACTCCTCGGGCATGAGGGGCATGTTGATCCGAACCATGCCATAGCTACCCAGCTTCAGGAGGATGCCCGCCAGGATGACCGAGCCCGCCGTCGGCGCCTCCACATGGGCGTCGGGAAGCCATGTGTGGAAGGGGAAGCTGGGCACCTTGATGGCGAAGGCGATGAAGAACCCGATGAACACCGCCATGGCCAAGCCCGGGGCCAGGCTCGTGGCGGGCTGGCGGGCGATCAGCTCAACGATGTCGAAGGTGCGCTCAGCGGGGCTGTCTCCGCTGGCGAAGTAGAGCACGATGATGCCCAGGAGCATGAGTACGCTGCCCACCAGGGTATACAGGAAGAACTTGATGGCCGCGTACTCCCGCTTCGGCCCGCCCCACACGCCGATGATGAAGTACATCGGCACCAGGCTGATCTCCCAGAAGATGTAGAAGAGGAAGAAATCGAGCGCCACGAAGACGCCGACACAGGCGGTCTGCAGCAGCAGGAACAGGGCGAAGTACTCCTTCACCCGCTCCTTGACGATCCACGAGTATGCGATGGCCACCAGGGAGACCAGGCAGGTCAGGAACACCATGGGCATGGAGATCCCGTCGACGCCCATATGGTAGCTAATGCCGAGCTGGGGGATCCACTCCGCCCGCTCCTCGAGCTGGAACCCGCCGACCCCGTTGTCGAAGGCGAGCCACGCCAGAATGGCCAGCGCCAGACACAGCGCCGATGTGGAAGCAGCCGTGGCCTTGATGGCCTCGTCGCGCTCCCTCGGAATGCAGATGATGATCAGCGCGCCCACGAGGGGCAGGTACGTCAATGCCGACAGGATGGGAAACTCCACGCGGCACACCTCCTTCCCGGGTGCTTCGGCAGAGCCACCTCAATGACTCCAACCAGGGTGCTCACTGCCTCACCGCCTTACGCTGCCTTCGGAACAGAGCCGTCCCGACCACGCCCGCCACGGCGACCAAGCCAACCAGGGTCAGGATGATGCTGAGGACGCCATCCACGAACAGGGCTGATGCCACGAGCACCAGGCCGCCCATGGCCGTGATCAGGGCGTAGAAATGGACCGAGCCCGTCTGCAGAAGCTGGAGGATCCCGCCGAGCATGAACACCGCGGCCGGGCCCGCGTGCACCAGCACCCGGTCCACGATCTCCCGGTCGATCCAGCCCGCCGCCGACTTCAGCTTCAGAGTCAGCCACGCCCATCCGCGCACGAAGATCCGGTCCAGCACGTGCAGGTCGAACCGGGCGACCACGATCATCAGGCCGATGCCGATCCGGGCCAAGAAAAGGTAGAACTCATCGATGTAGTACTTGTTGGCAAGCAGCGCCCGCACACCCCGCAGGGGCGCCGAGCGTGCCGCCATGGAGCGGGTGCGCTCCGGCCCCCGGCCCCACAGGAGCACGCCGAGGAAGATACCCGCGGCCACACATCCCGTGGCGATCCAGCCAACGGTCATCTCGGCGGCATGGTGGGCCGCGTCGTCGTGCCGGCCTCCATGCCCGGCGTCGGTCCCGTGGGCGGCTTCGCCGTGGTGGGCACCGGCCGCCGCCGTCGTCTCCGCGTGGAAGGCGTAGCCGTGGTCCAGCCAAGACTCGAAGGGGTGCGCGAACCACCCCGCGGCCAGGGCGAAAACCGAGAGCACGATGAGGGGCACGGTCATGTTCGGCGGGGTCTCGTGGGCATGCTCGGCCACATGGCGGTCCCGTGTCTTGCCGAAGAAAGTCAGGCAGATGAGCCGGGTCATGTAGAAGGGCGTGAGGAAGGCCCCGGCTATGCCCAGCCACGCCAGCACGGGGGTCTTCAGCCACGCCGCCACGAGGATCATCTCTTTGCTGTGGAAACCCGAGAACCCGTACCAGCCGGGGATCCCCAGTCCCATGAGCGCCAGGGTGCCGATGGCGAAGGTCACGAACGTGATGGGCATGGTCCGCATCAGGCCGCCCATCTTCTTCATGTCTTGCTCGTGGTGGCACCCGATGATAACCGAGCCCGAGCCCAGGAACAGCAGGGCCTTGAAGAACGCGTGGGTCAGCAGATGGAAGAAGCCGGCGAAGAAGGCGCCCACACCCAGCCCCAGCATCATGTACCCGAGCTGGCTGATGGTGGAGTACGCCAGAACCCGCTTGATGTCGTCCTGGGCGATGGCGATGGTCGCGGCGAACACCGCGGTGAACCCGCCGATGACCGCGATCCACTTCATGGCATCGTACGGGCCATTGCCCGCCGTGGCCTGGATCACCGGCTGCATCCGGTAGATCATCCATACCCCCGCGGCCACCATGGTCGCGGCGTGGATGAGCGCCGAGACGGGCGTGGGGCCCTCCATGGCGTCGGGCAGCCAGACGTGCAGCGGGAACTGAGCCGACTTGCCCACGGCGCCGGCGAACAGGCCCAGAGAGATGAGGAACAGCATGGGCGAGCTGACCTCGCCGGCGGTCACCTTGGTGAAGATCTCCCTCAGATCCAGCGAGCGGGTGGCCACGAAGAGGGCGATGATGGCGATGGTGAAGCCCACATCACCCAGGCGGGTCGTCAGGAAGGCCTTCTTGCACGCTCTGGCCGCCTCGGGCTTGTGGAACCAGAACCCGATGAGCAGGTAGCTCATCAGCCCCACCAGCTCCCAGCACATGAACAGCAAGATCAGGTTGCTGGAGAGGACCAAGCCCAGCATGGATGACGAAAACAGGGCGAGGAAGGCGAAGAAGCGCGCGTACAGAGGGTCGTCGTGCATGTAGCCCGTGGAGTAGATCATCACCAGCAGGGCCACGACGGCGACCATGCTGAGCATGATCGCCGCGGGAGCGTCCACGGTCATACTGAAGAAGAAGCTCCGACCCACGTGGGCCCACTCGAAGCCCGCCGTGAAGGGCTCGCCACCCGTGAGGCAATAGCCCAGGGAGCCCAGGGCCCACAGGGTCGACACGCTCATGGCCGCGATGGGCAGCCCCGCGCCGCGCCCGGGGGCCCTATCGCCGAAGACGATGACAATGGCGAAGGCCACCACCGGCAGAGCCGGGACCACGTATGCCGTTTGTGCGAAGAACTCCAGCAAGGCTAGCCCCTCAACAGCTTCAGCTCATCGGCTTCCACAGTCCTGCGAAGCTTGAACATGGCCACGATGATCGCGAGCCCTACGGCGGCCTCGGCCACGGCCACGGTGATCATGAACACGACCAGCAATTGTCCCAGCACCTGCCCCTCGCCCACACCCGACCGGCTGAAGGCGGCGATGTTCACATTCACCGCGTTCAGCATGATCTCGATGGAGAGCAGCATGCCGATGGCGTTCCGGCGGGAGATCAGGCCGAACAGTCCGATGGCGAACAGCAGGGCCGCGAAGACCAGATAGTAGCCCGTCGGTACCGTCTCGGGGAGGATGTCCTCGATGCTCAAGGGCCCGCCCCCCCTGCGTCTTCATCGTCGCTGGCATCAGCACCGGTATCGGCGGTCTCCTGCTCGAGCGCCTCCTTGGGCGATAGGGCTCCCGTGGGATGCTTCTGCTTCAGCGGGTGGGCGATGAGCACCGCTCCGACCATGGCCACCAGCAGCAGCACCGACGCGATCTCGAAGGGCAGCAGGTAATCGCGCAGCATGGCCGGCGAGAACTCGTCCACGGGATCGATCTCCTCGGGCACGTCGGTGATCACCACGCGCTCGGCCAGATCCAGGTCTGTGGGATGCATGAAGCCGCCCAGGGTGCCCTCTTCCTCCAGGCCAGCCAGGTAGCCCGAGCCGATGCCCATGAGCACCGCGAAGAAGAGGAGCGCAACCACCAGCGCGGGTCCGACCAAGCTGGTCTTCTGCCGGACGAACTCGCCCGTGACCCGGCGCACCAGCATCACGGCGAAAGCGAACAGAACGACGACCCCGCCCGCGTAGATCATGAGCTGCATGACGCCCAGGATCGGCGCCCGCATCAGGAAGAACAGTCCGCCAATCCCGATCAGCGCCAGGAACAGGGAGACGACCGCCCGCAGGATGTGGGGCGTGGTGACGACGACTGCCGCCAGAATCAGCACGGGCACGGCCAGGCAGAAGAACACGAGCGTCTCCATGGCTTACTCCTCGCCCCCCTCGTCGTCGGCTCCATCGGTCTGGTTGGCCTCGTACTCGCTCAGAGGCTCCGGCCTGAGCAGCCCCTCCAACTCGATCCGCATGGTGTGCACGTCGCCCGACGAGTACTTGAAATCTCGGGTGAGGTGAAGGCAGTCCACCGGGCAGACCTCGGCGCACAGGTTACAGTACATGCAGCGGGCCAGGTCGATGACGAACTCGTCGGGCCGGTTGACCTGCTTCTCCTCGCCCTCGGGAGTCGTGACGGTGACCTTCTTGCGGGTCACCAGGATGCAGTGATCGGGGCAGATCCGCTGGCATTGCCCGCAGGCGATGCAGATGGGGTCGCCCGTATCGTCCACCAGCACCCGGTGCTTGGCTCTCGTTCTCAGGCTCAGGTCCAGCTCCTGCTTCGGGTATGCCACCGTCACCCGCTCGCGCAGCCACGCGTTGTAGCCCGTCACCCGCAGGCCCTTCGCCGCGGTGATCAGCGACGACCACACGTACTGGAAGAAGGCGATGATGGGGTTGGAGGATACCTGGGTGCGGGGAACGTGACCCATGGCTACGGACCCACCCATGCCACATGGGCCACGGCGATGGCCACGTTGATGAGGGCCAAGGGGATGAGGCCCTTCCACGCCACCTGGAGCATCTGGTCGATGCGGACACGGGGCAGGGTCCACTTGACCCACATCATGCCGTAGATCAGTGCCGTGATCTTCACGAAGTACCATACGATGCCATCGCCGAAGATCTGCCAGATCCCCTCGCCCTCGGAGACGATGGGCGAGCTCCACCCGCCGAAGAAGATGGTCGCCGCGATCCCCGCCACGAGTGCCGTGTTCGAGAACTCGGCCAGGAAGAAAATCGCAAATCGCATGCCCGAGTACTCGGTGTTGAAGCCCGAGACCAGCTCCGACTCGGCCTCGGGGAGATCGAAGGGCTGGCGGTTCACCTCGGCCAAGGCCGCAACCAAGTACAGGACCGACGCGATGAGCCCCGGGATCGTGAAGCAGTACCAACCAGCGAATGGGGTCTCTGGCGGGGCTAGGCTCCACCGCCCGCCCGCCTGGTTCCGCACGATGTCGTCCATGGACAGGGTGCCCGCCATCATGATGACGACGACCACCGACAGGAACATGGGGATCTCGTAGGTGATGAGCTGGGCCGCCGCCCGCATCCCGCCCAGGAGCGACCACTTGTTGTTGCTGGCCCACCCCGCCACGATAACGCCCACCACGCCCAACGAGCCCACCGACAGCAGATACCACAGGCCCACGTTCAAGTCGGCGGCGATCCAGCCCTTGCCGAAGGGGATCACCACATAGACGAGGACGGCGGGCACGAAAGCGATGAAGGGCGCGATGCAAAACACCAAGCGGTCGGCCTGGCGGGGGATGGTGTCCTCCTTGGTAAGGAGCTTCAGGGCGTCCCACACCGACTGGAACACGCCAATGGGGCCGTGATGGAGGGGTCCCACGCGTGACTGGATGTCGGCCGAGACCTTCCGCTCGGCCCAGATCAGGATGAGCACCGAGACGGCCACGAGCACCAGGATCCACAGCAGCGGAACCAGGTGCACGATCCACGGCACGGCATCGTACAGGGGCTGCACGAGACCGTTGACGAGACTCTCTAGCCAGCCGCGCTCCTCCATGCCCAGTCTCCCGCCCCCGGCGGCGCCGAGGACTCCGTCCCTTCCGTGTTGCTAGCGGTCCACGTCACCGAGCACGATGTCGATGCTGCCCAGGATCGCTACCACGTCAGCCAGCTTCCAGCCGGCGAGAGCCTTCTCGATCAAGTGTAGGTTCGAGAAGCAGCCCGAGCGGATCTTCAGCCGATACGGGGCTTCGCCTCCGTCGCCGATGGCGAAATACCCGCACTCGCCCCGGCCTCCTTCTACTGCACCGTACGCCACGCCCTCGGGCGTCTTGAAACGGGCGGGGAGCTTGGTGCGGATGTCCCCCTCGGGCAGGCCATCCAGGGCCTGCCGGCATAGCTTGATCGACTCCCGGATCTCCATAGTGCGGCAGGTAAGCCGATCCAGGCAGTCGCCGCGCTCCCCCGTGACCACGTCGAAGTCGAGCTTGTCGTACACGCCGTACGGCGCATCCCGGCGTAGGTCGAAGTCCACGCCCGAGGCCCGGGCCACGGGGCCCGAGGCGCCGAAGGCTCTGCACCTCTCGGCCGACATGGTCCCCACGCCCTCGATGCGAGCACGGGCGACTCGGTTGTTGGTGAACACGTCGTCGTACTCGGGGAGGCGCGACTCGACGGTTTTCAGGACCCGCCGGATCTCGGCGTCCAGGCCGGAAGGCAGGTCCCAGCCCACGCCGCCCACACGAATATAGTGGCAGGTCATCCGTTGGCCACTGAGCTTCTCGAAGATGTCGAGGAGCAGCTCGCGCTCCCTGAAGGTGTACAGGAACATGGTGGTGGCGCCCACGTCCATGGCGAAGGTGCCCACGAAAACCAGGTGGCTGGCGATGCGGTACAGCTCGGAGCTGAGAACCCTAAGCCACTCCGCCCGCTCGGGGACCTCCACCTGGGCGAGCCGCTCGGCGGCCAGGGCCATGGCCCATTCGCTGGTAATGGGCGACAGATAGTCCAGGCGGTCCGGCAGGGGCATGGCACGGATCCAGCCGTTCTGCTCGGTGAGCTGCTCGTGGCAGCGGTGCAGGTAGCCGATGACGAAGCGGGCCGACTCGATGACCTCGCCCCGGAGCCGGAGAAGCAGCCGCAGCACCCCATGGGTGGAGGGGTGCTGAGGGCCCATGTTGATGAGCATCTCCTCGTGATGTACCGGCTCCGCGTGCCCCTGCATCAGGCAGTATCCCGTTCCGCTAGTCGCCCTTGTCGGCGTCGTCCTCGGGCTTGGGCTTGGGTTTGGGCTTTGGCTTGGGCTTCGCCGCTCCGCCCCCGCCCCGCTTCCGCGCCTCGGCCACCTCGGGCCAGCGCTTCTCGGGCGTGTAGGTCAGGTCCGTCTGATCCTCGCTGTAGTCCTTGCGCAAGGGATGGCCGCGCCACTCGTCGGGGAGCAGGATCCGCGTCAGGTCCCGATGCCCGGCGAAGACGACCCCTAGCAGATCGTAGCACTCGCGCTCATGCCACTCGGCCGTCGGGAAGAGGTCGGACACCGTTCGCACCGACTCACCATCCCGCGCGATGCTGGCGCTCACGAGGATCTCCAGCCGCCTCCCCTGGGAGCGCAGATGGTACCACAGGTCCATGTGACCCTCGGCCTCGTCGGTCGGTGGGTAGTCGGCGGCCGTTAGGAAGCTCAGGTAGTCGCACTGCACCGAGCCGTCCTTCAGCCGGCCCAAGACATCGGCGATGTGCGCGGCCTGGCAGCGGACCAGCACGTCCCGCTCCCGGGCCTCGACGGAGTCGGCCAAGTCGCCGAGATCGGACTGGATCGAGTTGGCCGCTTCGTGCAGGTCCATGGATCTACCTCACGGGCGAAATGGGGCCCTCACACTTCGCGATCTTCTCGCGAAGCTGCATGAACCCATCGATCAGGGCCTCGGGCCGAGGCGGGCAGCCCGGAACGTATACATCCACGGGGATAACCAGATCCACCCCGCGAACCACATGGTAGCCATCCAGGAAGGGGCCGCCGCAGTTGGCGCACGATCCCATGGATATGACGTACTTGGGCTCGGGCATCTGATCGTACAGCCGGCGCACCCGCTCGGCCATCTTGTGGGTCACCGTGCCCGAGACGATCATCACGTCGGCCTGGCGGGGCGTGGCACGGGGCATGACACCCCAGCGGTCGATATCGAAGCGGCTGGCCCAGGTGGCCATCATCTCGATGGCGCAGCATGCCAGCCCAAAGGTCAGTGGCCATAGGGAGCGGAGGCGCGCCTGGTTGAAGACCCACTGCTCGACCTTCTCCGCCGGGCCGGCCATACCGGGAATGGAGCCCAGTACCGAGGTCCGGGCGAAGGGATAGCCCGCTCCGGCCGACTCGGGGGTTACGACCCGGCCTTCGTCCTCCCCTTGGCCCTCGGTCTTGGGATTCTCGGGGTCTACTCGGTGATCCACTCGAGGGCACCCTTCCGAAGCGCGTAGACCCAGCCCAGAAGCAGAATGGCCAGGAAGACACCCATCTCGATCACGGCGAACCACGCACTGCCCAGGCCTTCGGCGCCGAAATAGTGGATGAAATCCCCAAGCTTCAGCGCCCACGGAATCAGGTACACCGCTTCCACTTCGAAAACCACGAAAAGGAGGGCGATCAGGTAGAACTGGGCGGGGAACTGGAACCACGCGGATCCCACGGGCTCCTCGCCACATTCGTAGGTGCTCTGCTTCTCGTCATCGGGGCGGCGAGGCCGGAGCAGCCATGACGTGATAAGGGCGGCGGCCACGAAGCCGACTCCGCCCACGGCGAGGATAAGTACCTGGAGATATGGATGGCTGCTCACGGAAGGGTCACCAGCGACCCTCATTCGCGGGGTCGACTACTTCTCCTCCACGCCCCTCTTCCGCTTTCGCAGCCTGAGATCACGTGCCGCTCTCGGCGGCCCGGAGATTCTGGTGGTGGCGGACGCGTATTCGGATGATCCCCTGAATGCCGGTCGCCAGATCGCTCTTGAGCACGCAGAACAAGTACCTCTCATGCTCGGACGTGGTGACCATCACGGTGTCCCGGGCGTCCTTCATGGTGACGGCGCTCAGGATCTCAGCGTAGTCCAGGTCGATCGCGTCCGAGGCGGCAGCATAGTCGGGCTCGAAGTGGACCCCCTGGCTGTCCAGAACCAGTCTGCCCGTCCGTGGCGCGAACTCATGGTCGATGGGTCGCAGCACGGCGTAGTCCATCACGAAGTACTCCGTGACCTTGGCGACCTGCTCCACCGCCGTCTGCCAGAACTCCGACTCCCCCGTCACACTCCGGCCCTGGGTGTCCTTTGTCATCGAATCACCTTCTCTCGGCCGGGCCCTATGAATGGAGCCCGGACGCGGAGGCGTGGAGGTAGGCGACACCAGCAAGGTGACTCCAACCCCGGAAGGCTCCCCGCAAAGGTGTCTTGCCTCAATCGACCATCGGTTTACCACGCTCGATGGCATTGGGGCGAGTCTAGTTAAGACGGACTCGGGCGGGGTAGGGGCGCGCCCTACCTACGTCGGCCGCTCCCGGACGGGAAACTCGGCCGAATCCACCCGCGCCTCGGAGAACAGCTTCTCGGCCCGGTCGACGGCACTGGGGAGCTCGCTCGAGACATCGTGCTCCTCGCCGAGGTCGCGATCCAGCCGGTAGATCTCTATGGGCGCCTCTCGGTTCCGCCGCCTGACCGCCTTGATATCGCCCATCCGCACCGCCTGGTGGAAGCCACCCTCGTGGAACTCCCAGTACAGGTAGTCGTGGTGGGGGGCGGTTCCGCCGGTGAGGGCGCCCGCCATGGAGAGCCCATCGATGCCCGACGGCCCCGACGTGCCCGCCAGCTCGGCGGCCGTTGGCAGGAAGTCCCAGAAGGCCCAGGGATGGTCGCTGACCACGCCGGCGGGCCCTCCCTGGGGCCAGCGCACGATCATGGGAACCCGGATGCCTCCCTCGTGTAGGTCACGCTTGATGCCCCGCAGCGGCCCGTTGCTGTCGAAAAAGTCGGGATCGGCCCCGCCCTCGCGGTGGGGGCCATTGTCGCTGGTGAAGAGGATCACCGTCTCGTCATCGATGCCGAGGGCCTCCAGGCGCCGCAGAAGCCGGCCCACGTCCCGGTCCAGCCGATCGATCATCGCGGCATGGCCCTTCTGGGGGTTGGGCCAGTCTCGGTCGGCGTACCGGCCGTAGGCCGGGACCTCCATGCCGTCGCCCGTCTCACGGCCCAGCTCGTTGTTCGCGTGAGGCACGGTATAGGCCATATAGAGAAAGAACGGGTCCCGTGCGTGGCGGGTCACGAAGTCCAGGCCTCGCTCGGTGAACAGATCATGGGTGTACGTCTCACGCCGTCCGCCCCGATTGCCGGGGAGCGGGTAGCGCTCTTGGTTCTCCCACACATAGTCGGGGTAGTAGTTGTGGGCCCGGCCCTGATGCAGGTATCCGAACCACTCGTCGAATCCCTGGAGGTTGGGCACGCCGGAGCTGCCCTCTCGGCCCAGACCCCACTTGCCGAAGATGCCCGTCCGGTACCCGGCGTCGCGAAGCACCTCGGCCACGGTCACGTCCTCGGGCTCCAGGGGCACGCCGCCATTGCCGCGCACCCGGGCATGACCCATGTGCAGACCGGTCATCAGCCCACAGCGCGATGGGGCGCAGACGGTGCTGGCCGCGTAGCAGTCGGTGAACCGGATGCCCTCGTGGGCCAACCGATCGATGTTGGGTGTGGTGAGGATCTCCTGGCCGTAGCAGCCCAGGTCTCCGTATCCCAGGTCGTCGGCCATGATATAGATGATATTGGGCGCCCTGCCATCGCCGCCCACGCGGCCCTGCGCCCAGGCGCCCGGTACCGCGGCGATCGACGCCGCCAAGCCGGCCATACCCTTCAATGCCTGCCGCCGGTCCACTCGACCACTCCTCCCGGTCCGAGGTGGAGCAGCGCCGCCTCGGCCTCACTCGCCTGGGTTCGCGGCCGGCCGTGGCGGGTCCTGGCTCAGGATGCCCTGGATCAGCTCCACCATGACCTGGGGCTCGAAGGGCTTCTGGACGAAGGCCGTGGGCCCCTCGCCCCGGAGCTTGCCCTTCACCGTCCGCTCTCCGTAGCCGCTGCAGAGGATGATCGGCACATCGGGCCTCATGGCCCGGATCCGCTCCATCGCCTCCGAGCCGTCCATCCGCGGCATGCTCAGATCCATCACGATCAGGTCGAAGGCCTCGGGCCGCTCGTTGACCGCCGCCAGTGCCGCGTCGCCGTCACTGGCGGTGACGACGGTGAACTCATCGGTGGCCTCCAGCCACGTGCTAAGCACCAAGCGCACGTTGAGCTGGTCGTCCGCCACCAGGACCAGCTTCCGGTCGAGGGCGGTATCGCGCTGGTCCGTATCGGCAGCGGGGGCCGACGGCTCCTCACTGCACGGCAGGGCTACCCGGACGGTGGTCCCTGCCCCGGGCTCGCTGGTCACCCAGATCCCGCCGCCATGGCCCCGAACGATACCTAGGGTCGCGGCCAATCCCAGGCCCCGTCCGGTGATGCGGGTGGTGAAAAAGGGATCGAAGATGCGTCCGAGGATCTTCGGGGCGATACCCGATCCCGTGTCGGAGACGTCCAGAGCGACGCAATGCGTGGGCAGGGGCTCGGGCTGGATCTGGGAACGAGCCCAGTCCGATTCCCTCAGGGTCACCACCGCGGTCCTGACGGTGATACGGCCGCCTCCCTCTTCGATGGCTTCGGCGGCATTGGTGACCAGGTTCACCACCACCTGACTGAGCTGGCCGGGATCGCCATGGATCAGGGGCAGGCCACTGGCCGACTCCAGGCGCAGGTCCACCTCGTCGGGCACGATGGACTCCAGCAGGTGCCCCACGCCTTCGACGACTTCGGACACGTCCACGGGCTCCAGAGGCACCGTCCCGCCGCCCGAGTACGCGAGCATCTGCTTAGCCAGGTCGCCCGCATCCCTCGCCGCCTCCTGGACGTGCTCCAGGTACGGCCGGACGGGTGACTCGTCCGACAAACGTGCCAGGGCGAGGGCGGTATTGCCCAGGACACCCATGAGCACGTTGCTGAAGTCGTGGGCCACCCCTGCGGCCATGGACGACAGCCCCTCCAGCCGCTGGGCCTGAGCCAGCCGAGCCTCGACCCGCCGACGCTCCTCCTCGGCCTCCCGCTCCTCGGTGACATCCCGGAACACCCCGAAGGTGCCCACCACCCGGCCCGTGCCATCGAAGTGGGGTGTCACGGTCACCAGGATGCGCCGCAGCTCGCCGTCGGGCCGGAGCAGGTTATGCTCATAGGTGTTGCTCTCCCCGCGCGCGCGGCGCCCGGTCTGCTCTCGTATGAGCTCGTGCTGGTCCTCGGGGATGTACTCCAGCACACTCGATCCGATCAGGCAGTCTTGGGCCACACCGAAGATACGGCATGCCGCGGGATTGGCGTAGGTAACCCGCTCGTCCAGGTCGGTCATCGCCACGCCCTCGCCCGAGTGCTCCACCAGCAGCCGATGCCGCTTCTCGCTCTCGCGCAGGTTGCGCTCGGCCTTGCGCTGCTCGCTGATGTCGGTGTGGGTGCCCACCATCCGGGTGGGTGTGCCGTCGGCGCTCCACTCGACGGTCCGGCCCCTGCTGAGCACCCAGACCCAGTGCCCAGCCTTGTGCCTGGCCCTGAACTCCGCTCGGTACCTGGGCGACTCGCCCGCCGCGTGGCGCCGGTACGCGTCCACCACGGCGTCCCAATCCTCGGGGTGTATCAACATGCGGTACGTCTCCGACTCGGGCCTGAACTCGCCGGTCTCGTACCCCAGCATCTCATAGCAGCCCTCGCCCCAGACGATCTTCTCAGCGGACACGTCGATATCCCATACCCCATCGCTGGTGGCCTCTAGGGCCAGGCGCAGCCGCTCCTCGGACTGGGCGACCCTGGAGCTGGCCTGCTCCGACTCGCTGATGTCCTCCACCATACCCAAGATATGGGGCTCGCCCCCAGGGCAACTGGCCAGGAGAGCGGTGTAGATCCGTGCACTGAACAGCGAGCCGTCCTTGCGTACCATCTCGATGGGCGTAGTGCGTGTCGGCCCGCCGCGCCGGATACGCTGCAGGCTCTCCAGGAATTCGGGCCACAGCTCGTCGGGGGCGGTGGGGTTGGGGCGGCCAAGCACTTCATCGGCCGTCCATCCAAAGAGCTTCTCGGCCGAGGGGCTCCAGAAGGTAATCCGGCCCTCGGGATCTACGGTGATCACAGCCAGGGGCGACGCTTCGATAATGGACGCCAGCAGGGCGCTGGCACCTTGCGGCTGCTCGTCCAAGGCCACGGACGAAGGGGGATGTGCGGGCAGTGCATCATCTTCGGGCATCGCGGGTCTCCCTCCGCTGCCCGGCCACCACGATCTATCCAGCCATCCACCTCACGCGAAGCGTTCGATACACGGATGTTCTCCCTGCGATGCCAGGCCCCTCCGTTGCCCGCGAGCTGCTCAGGCCTGTCCCGCCGGGGTCAGCTCGACCAGGCACGCGTCCGACGGGCCCAGCCGTAACCGGGGCGACCCGCCCGGACCCGCGGTGACGGCCGCCGGCGGCACGGGCGTATCGCCGACCGTCACGGGGGTGCCTAGCACCCCTTCGCCTAGGTCGAAGCTCACTTCGGCGCCGGACACGTTGAGAGCCAGCAGGTACCGGGCGCCCTCGGCTGTGGTTAGCACTGTGCCGTGTACGGCGGCACCCAGGCCCTGGGCCGGCTCGCTGGCTATCGTCCGGCCGAGGATCGGCGCCACGTCCTGGCAGACCTCCATCCCCAGCCGGCGGCACTCGGCCCAGAGCTGGGGACTACGCGGCCGGTAGACGAAGTACAGCACACCCCGGGCGCCGTGGATGAAGGACAGGTACGTCATCTCGCTGACCTCCGCCGGCGTCGGCTCACGAGACCACCACTCGATGGCTCCGAAGGCCTGGATCCACATGAACAGCGGCTTGCGGCCACCCACGATCCGGTTCAGTCGCCGGGTCCACTCGGCGATGGTCAGGCTGCCTTGGTCGGGGATTGGGTAGTGGTCCACCGAGTACACATCACACGCCGGCTGGGCCCCCTCGGCATACGTGAGAGTCTCCTCCCAGAAGGTGGCCTCATTGATCCATACGGGATGGTACGGGTCCAGCTCTCGGACCAGGTTCGCCACCGATAGCAGCTTCTCGGGCGTGGCCCGGGGCCCGGGCTCGTCGACGGTGTGCCAAGCGAGTAATGCGGGGTGATCGCGGAAGGCGGTCACCAGGGTCTCGATGGCCTCCTCATCCAGCGCCGCAGCGTTGTCGCGCAGCTTCATGGGCAGGTGGAAGATCACCCGCAGCCCTCGGCTCCATGCGGCGTCGAGGAAGGAGCGCCATGCCGCCAGAGCCTCCTCTGGCACCTGGCCCGTGGCATAGATGATCCCCGTAGGCTCATGCCATCGCTTGAGCATCACGGTGTTGAAGTGGCCGCCCTCGACGGCGGGAAGGTTCTCCTCCACCAGCCACCCCGGTGACATCACAATGAAGGGCTCGCCGTCGACGACCAGGCAGCGATGCAGGTAGTCCACCTTCACCTCGTTGCGTCGCGGCTCCCTCACCACCAGCTTGGCCCGGCCCAGCTCCCGCTCGCCGGCAAGCGCCCGGTGCCACTCCACCTCTTCCTCCCCCTTGGCAAAGGGCACTGGGATCACGGCCAACCCGCCGGAGACAGGGCGCCCGTCTCCGGTGCCGCCACCGTCGGTGGCCACCCGCACCTCCTCGATGGAGGGATCGTGAACGCGCACCACCAAGCGGGCCTCGTCCTCTACGGTGTAGTAACTCCGCTCGAAGAACACCTCGGCTCGGGGAGGAACGGTCAGGTGCCGAAGCCGACCCAGGCCCACCATCTCGCCCGTGTCCGCGCGCGCCACCGCCACCGACAAGTCCAGCGGCGCGAAGGACTCCGTCTCGGGTATTGCGACACGGAACCGCCCGCCTTCGACGGACGCGATAGCCGGGGTCTGGTCGTCCCCCAGGACCTGAACGGTCACGCGCAGCTCCGCGTCGCGCCACCGCTCGGGAGTATCGATCTCGCCCTCCAGGAAGACGCCTTCCCCGCCGTGCACCAACCTGCCCCGGAGGGGCGGCAGAGCATGATTGGCGAGTACTCGGGGATCTAGTCCGATCAGCTCCACGAACACCTCGGGCCGGTGCAGCGTCTCCCCCGAGCGCGAGTGGCAGGACCACTCGCCCGATGCCGCCCGGTACCGAGCCAGGTTCATCCGTAGCGCCTCGGGCGCCGGGGTGGCGATGCCCAGCTCGGCGAAGGGAATGCGCATCTCCGCCGACCACCCGCCCTCGGCCCCGGCGGCGGCCGCGACCATCCCGGTATCGAAGCGGTTCCCGCGGCCAATCGAGCCATAGATGCGGCCCGACACATCGGCGGCGTAGTGGCGGTAGCCCCAGCCACTGTCCTCGGCGGAGACGAACACTTCCACGTGGTCGGAGGTGAACAAGCTGGCCGACTCGGTGGGATCCAGTCCCTCCTGGCAGAAGAAGCCCACGTACAGGGCCTCTTCGTCGAACAGTACCTTCGCCCGAGTCAGGGCCTCGGCGGGCTCGCCGAGCTCCATCTCCACGAAGCTCTCCACCCCGGGGGCGTCGACCCATGCTTGCTCATCCAGCTCCCCATCGATGGTGATGCCACCCAGGGCGCGCCGAGTGGCCAGGTCGGCGCCCGAGGGGTCGTCGGGTGGTAGCCCGTCGTTGGGCCTGGGCCCGTAAGGCGTGGCCTCATCGCCCATCTCGAGCTGAAGTCCATCGATCCACAGGCTGCCCACAGCATCGGCGATGACGGCCACCCGGTTCCGGACACCCGAGCCCGAACGCAGCTCCGGTGAGGCGAACACGAACCTCTCCCACTCGGTACCCACCTCGATCACGGTGATGGCCGAGTTGTGGTCCACCTCCACACCCTCTGCCGCCGTATCGCCTCGGAACCCCCCATAGACGGCCAGGCGAACGGGATACTCCTTCCGGTCAGCTTTCAGGTACACCGAGAACACACAGCCCTGGGCATCGCTCGGGAGCGTCATGTAGGGGTAGTCCAGGGCCGCCCGGTTGCCCTCTCGGCTGTTGGTCAGGCGGACGCTTCGGGCGTGGAACCGCGCCTGCTCCTCCTCGAGAGCGTACTCCACGCCGATGTTGGCCGATCGGAAGTCGCTCCATGCTTCCCCCGGGCGCCACCAATCGGGGATACCCGGCGCCGTGGCGAACTCCAGCGACGAATTGCGCAGCAGGTTGGCCGGGTTGGGCTCCGGCACCTCGGCCCAGAACTCCGGTGGAGCGGGCGGTGGAGGAGGCTCCGGTGGCGCGGGCGGCCGGGTCCAATCGCCATTGGACGGGATCATGGCCAGCCCAGCCACGCATGCCAGCAACGCGGTCGACGCCATGAGCCGGGTCAGGCACGATGCCCAGGTCCAGTGGCGGATGTGCAGGTTTTGGCGGGTGTCTCTATACACAGCTATGCAGTATACGCAGTCCCTGGGCTTCGCGGAAGCTCGTCGCCATGGCCGTCACTGCTCCAACAGCAGCAGCGCCTGGCCATCGGCCACATAGACCAGGCTCGAGTCCACGACCACATCGCCGGCCCGGCCAGGGGTGTCCATGAACACATAGGGACGTGGCGAGGTGGGCTCATCGAGCGCCACGAGCCTTAGCCCCGCCGATCCCGCGGCCACGTACGCCGCACCCGAGAACATGTCGGCACCCAGCGCGGGACCGGGCAGGGCCGCGGTCCCCAGCACCTTGGGCTGACTCGGATCGGAGACATCCACGACCACCAGGCCCGTCTCGGCCGATGGGAGCTGCAGGAAGTCGCCGATTCGGCGCATGTCCACGGGGGTGGCCGGCAGATCGAGGGTCGATTCCACGGACAGGCTCCCGTCCTCGGACACCAGTACGGTCACCAATGCCGGCTGGCTCTGATCGACCACCAGCAGTCGCTGTCGGCCATCGGCGATGAGGTCCGCCGAGGCTCCCCCGAGATCCAGGGTCGACAGGAGCTCGGGTGCCGAGGGATCCTCCACGTGGTAAGTGGCCACCCCGCTCGTACCCAGCGCGACGGCCGCGACCTGGCCGAGTAGAGCCACGTCCCGTAGCCCCGGCAATGAAACAGCGCTCGCCGCCGCGGGCGGCGCCTCGGCTCCCTCGCCCATGGGCACAACCAGGAGCGATTCGTCGCCCTCGCCGTCGCCGCCCCGGTCGGCCACAACGCACAGGTCCTCGCTCAGGCTCAGGCGCGGAGCGCCGCCGACCGTCTCGATGATGTCCACCAAGAAGGGCTGCTTGCCCACCGAGGCATCGACGATGGCCGCCCCTTGGTCCGTCGACACGACAACGATCCTATCCACACTCTCCACCTGAACGATGCCCGTGGGGCCGCCGAAGGCGAACTCGACGTCGGGTGCGGCGGGATCGGTCACATCGAGGGAGTACAGCCCGCCCCTATCGGCCGCCACCAGGACCCGATCGCCGTCCACCCCCACCGATCGAGCCGCGCCATCGTAGTAGGCCACTTCGGCGGGACTGCTGGGCTCGGCCACGGAGACCAGCCGGAGCCCCTGGCTCTCGGCGCCCAACTCGGTGACGTAGAGGGTGTCGCCATCGAGAGCCACGCGCGCGGCGCCGGGTAGCTCCAGCCGTGCCAGCTCCTGCACCAGGGCGGGCACGGCGGCATTGACCGACACCACGCCTAGCCCCTCGGCGACGGCATGAACCACGGCCCCGTCGATGGCCAGGTCCAGGATCCGGATCCCCTCGGCCAGACCGTACTCGCCCAGCGACTCAGGCCGGCTGCCGCTGAGGTCCACTACGACGAGCGATCCGTCATCGGTGCCCAGATAGGCTCGGTCCCCCGCTTGCGAGAGGGCGATGCACCGCACGTCCCGCCGCTGGAACTGGCCGATGGTCCGCAGCACTCGCGGGTCGGACGCGTCGATGATACGGAATCCGAAGTCGGGGTCGAGCAGGTAGACCAGCCGCTCCCGCACGGCCACATCCGCCGCGCCGATGTTGCCGCTGCTGATCGAGTTGGCCAGACCCGGGCTCTCGGGGTCCTGGACCGAGTAGATGGCCAGGCCCCGGCCATCGGTGGCCACATAGGCGTAGGGGTGGTCGAAAGACATGCGCGGCTCGGGCCCGATGACGCCATCGACCCGCGCGGCCGGAACCCAGCCCTCGTCATCGGTGCGCTCGAAGACACCGAAGCCATGGCGGCAGACGGCGTAGGCGTAGTCCTGGTCGCCGGCGACCTCGAGGACGCCGCTCCAGAGGAGGGACGACGTGGGCGTGGGGAGCCCGGGCAGGAGGGCGCCCGTGCCGCCCCCACCCCCGCCACCGGTACCGTCGCCCGGGCCGGGGTCGGCGCCGGGCTCCGAAGGGCCACCGGGCGCGCACCCGAGGGCAAGGGCCATAAGGATGAGCGAGGTCGCCGTCAGGGCGGCGATGGAAGCTCGGGGTCTCACGGTCTACCAGCTTTCGAGGAGCCGGCGGATCCGGTCTAGCGCTTCCTGGATCCGCTCGGTCTTCTGAGTATACGCCAGGCGCAGGAAACCCTCGCCGCGCTCGCCGAAATCGAGACCGGGCGCCACGGCCACCTTGGCCTCGGCCAAGATCCGCCGTGTAACCGCCAGGGAGTGAGGTCCCAGATGGCTCGCATCGGCGAAGAGGTAGAAGGCCCCCTCGGGCTCGCGGGCCACGCCGAGGCCGAGGTCGCGCGCGCCGTCGATCATGGCCCGCCGGCGGGTGCCCAGCTCGACCACCATCTTGGATACATGGTCCTGCACATCGTCGCGCAGTGCCGCCAGGCCGGCATGCTGCACGAACTCGGCGGCGGAGATGAACAGATTCTGCTGGAGCGCTTGCAGGGGCTTCATCAGCCGCCGCGGCGCGACCACATAGCCCAGCCGCCAGCCCGTCATGCAGTACCGCTTCGAGAAGCCGTCCAGCAGCACCGTGTCCTCCCGGAACCGCATCATGGACGACGACTGGCCGCCGTATTCGATGCCCCGGTAGATCTCGTCGGAGACGATGGTCAGGTCCAGGTCGGCCAGGGCGGCCAGGTTGTCATCGGAGAGCACCGCACCCATCGGGTTGGCCGGGGAGTTGATCAGTAGGGCTTTGGTTCGCGGAGTCATGGCGGCGCGCACCCGGCCGGGGTCGATAGCATAGCCGTCCTCGGGATCCACCGGCACGTACACCGGCTCCACCGAGAGCGTCTTCAGGAAGTTGGGATAGCACGCATAGTGGGGGTCGGTGAGGATCACCTGGTCGCCCGGATCGCACAGGGCGGCGAAGGTGATCAGCATGGCCGATGAGGTGCCCGAGGTGACCACGATCTGGCCCGGATCGACGGCCACGCCCGAGTCCCGGAGGGTCCGCTCGGCGATGGCCTCCCGCAGGGGTAGGATGCCCAGGCTGTGGGTGTAGTGGGTGAGGCCGTCGCGCAGGGCCCGGGTGCCGGCATCGACGACGGGCTCGGGGGTCGGGAAGTCGGGCTCACCCACCTCCAGATGGATGACGTCGTCGCCCGCCCTCTCCAGCTCCTGGGCTCCCTCGAGCACCTCCATCACATAGAAGGGCGGGATGCCCTGGCATCGCGATGACACCCTTGCAGCACCTCTCTCGTCGCCCAAGCCAGCGCCTACTGCTTGGTCAGTCGAACGGCGTCGTCCCCCGGCGGCATCAGAACGAGCGTGCGGTCGCCGTCCTCGAACCGGTAGCCCAGCACCTCATCGTTCGATTCATCGCCCATACGCATCGCTAGGTGCAACTGGCCACCCGACGGGCGCCAATCGATGTCGATGCTCATGTCGGCATCGGGACCGCCAATGGGGCGGAGCTGGCCCGTGCCGCCGGGGTTGAAGACGATCTCCAAGGTCTGGCCGTCGCTAGTGCCCCGCCACCGGCCGTGGAACTTCGCCTCCTCCGAACCGCCCGAGGACTCCGGCTCACCGGTCTCGGGGTCCGGCTCCGGTTCGTCCGACCGGTCCGTCCGGGCGCCGGCATCCTCCGGCCGCCCCTCGCCCAGCTCCACCACGTACTCCCGGCCGTCCTTGCTGAGCACGGCGCCCTTAAGGGTGGCCATGTCGACTCGGTACCCGAAGGCCGTCTCCCCCACCGCCACCCATCGGCGCTGACCCGACTCCCGGTGGACCACCAGAACCCTCATGCGGCTGCCCGAGCCGACCACCGCTGCCACGTACACCTGGAGAGGCTCGACCACCGTCACGTCTGGAGTGGCGGGAGCGGAAGTCGGCGGCTGCGATGGCGGCTCCCCCGGAGGCTCAGGACCGGGGGTGTGGGGAGGGGCGGGAGTCGGCTCAGGGCGCGCCACCGGACGGACCGCTGGCTCCGAGTCCTCGGGGCTCGACGTCCCCACGAATGCCCCTGGATCGGCGATGGCCCCACCGGCCCGCAGCTTGCCCGATGCCGCCACTTCATCGGCGACACGGGGGGCGGCTCGCGGCGGGGTCTCCGATGCGGGCTCCCGCTGGCCGCAGCCGAGAGCGCCGAGAGCGAGAGCCACTGCGAGGATCACCATCGAATGCGGCAAGCGGAGCATCTCATCACTTCCTCGCGTCGCGGGCGCGCCTGGTAACAGGCATCCGCCCTTCCATGGACGAACATTCGCCCGCCGTGGACAAGCCCCTCGGCCCGGAGGTGTTTTGACGTGAAACCCCAGCGGCTCACCCTTATCGGGATGACGCTGTTCCTGGCGACTTCCGCCCTGGCACAGCAGGATGCCCACTCGGTAACGGACTATGGCGCCACGGGCGACGGCGTAACCGACGATACCGAGGCCTTCCAGGCGGCCCTTGCGGCCGCCGCGGAGACCCGTGGCTACGTGTACGTCCCCTTCGGCCGGTACGCCATCTCCGAGCCCCTGCCGCTCGACGCAGTGGGGCTCATGGGCCCGCCCGTGGCCGCCTGGCCCGCAGACATCGACTCCATGCCCACCATCGTGCCTCTCCATCGGGACGGCCCCGCCTTCCACATGGGGCAGGGCGGCTCACTTCAGGGGCTCGACATCGCCTACGAGTGGGAGGCCGAGCCCGAGGATGGGCCGCCCGCCGTGCTCATCTCCGGTATCGGCTGCCTGATCCGCGACCTCCGCATCCGTTACGCATGGGACGGCATCCTCACCGATGGCACCAACAACGTCGGCCGCCTTAACATACAGGATGTGTTCATGGTCTCGATCCGGAACGTGGGCGTGCGCGTCACCGGCACCTGGGACGTGCCCGCCCTCCGGAACATAGAGGTCTGGAACGCCGGGCCCGTGCCTCGGCCGCTGAATGAGGGCGTGGGCTTCCACCTGGGCAAGAACGACCTGATCCGGGTGACCGATTGCTTCGCCTTCGCCATGGGCACCGGCTTCCTCATCGAGGACGAGATCGAAGGGCTGGAGATCGAGGGCGGGACGTGGGGCATTCTCACCGGATGCTCCACCGACTACTGCCCCATCGGCGTGATGGTCCGCGGCGACAATACCGTTAGCATATCCGGCGGGACTTTTTGGGAGCACGCCCAGAGCGTCGTTGTCGATGGCGAAGGAGCCCGGGTGCGCCTTAGCGGGGCGGAGCTCCGATCCAACTCCGCCCCCTGTGTGGACGTCCGGGCCGCCGACCACGTGGTCGTCACCGGCTGTAGCCTGCTCCGCAGTATGGACGGATTCGATGCCCCCGCGGTCGCGTGGGCCGGCGGTCGGCTGGTGCTCCAGGGGAACATGATCGAGGCCCGGGGCCAGGGCATTGTGATCGGCGATGGCCGCGGCTCGGGGATCATCCAAGGCAACCTGATCAGTTGCCTCGGCGGCGAAGGCATCGTGGGGCGGACGGAGCTGGAGCCCGCCATCGCAGTCAGCGGCAACCTCATCACCGATGTCCCGCCCCCGCCCGAGACCGAGGGCGAGGACTAAGGCTGGAGCGAATCCAGCAGCGCCTTGGCGCGGGACCGCGACGCGGTAAGGGTGGTTCCCGCCTCGTCGGTGAGTACCACATCGTATGAGCCGTCGCCGTTGGGGATCATATGCCCGATGTACCCGATGTTGATGAGCGCGCCGGGATTGGCGCGTACGAACCCCATGTCGCCCAGGCGAGCTTCGAGGCGATCGATGGTGAAGTAAGTGGGGAACTCCTGATCGGTGGTGCATAGGATGACTCGTCGGTCGCGCCGCTCGGCATAGACAAGCTCGGTGGGCTCCAGAAGCCGGACGGTGCCCTCGTCGTAGTCCTTCACCGGGATCCTGAAAGTGTCCTTACCCGGCTTCTTGAGGTCGGCCAGCTCCCGGGCGATGCCCGTGATGCGCTCGCGCAGCTCCGCCACTGAAGTACCGCGCCGCTCCAACGCCGAGTCCATGCGGTCCACTGTGAGCCGGAGCCTGGCCTGGAACTCGTCCAGGTCGAGGGATTTGACGACATAGTCCACGGCGGCCAGCTCGAAGGCCTTCACGGCGTAGTGGTCGTGGCCGGTGATGAAGGCCACGATGGGAGGATCGGGGGCCTCCAGGACACGCTCAGCGACTTCGATCCCCGACACCCGTGGCATGCGGATGTCCAGGAAGAGCGCCTCGGGCGACATCTCCTCACAGAGGCGGATGCACTCGCTACCGTCGCTGGCCTCACCGATGATGCGGACCTTACCCGTGCCCTCCAGCAGCTCTTTCAGGACGTGGGCCGACGAGGCGTCATCGTCGGCGATGATCGCCGTGATCATGGACCGAGCCCCTCCGTCATATGCCGTCCCCGAGTTGCCCCGGCCAGTATAACCCAATGAGCCCCCGGCCGGCAGGTCGGGTCAGAACCAGGTCTGGAAGGAGAGCGATGCCGCCGTCGAGGGCCGGTCGGCCCGGTGGTGGGTCAGGCCGAGACGGAGCGAGGTGTTCCGCCCAAGCTGCTTGCTCACCGACAGCCCCCAGATCGTCTGACGGCGCGTGTTGGGCACACTGAGCCCGCGCTCGGACCAGTCGACGTAGGCCTTGGCGAGCCAGTCGGAGTGGGGAATGTACCGGATCTCTCCGTAGATGCCCCGGGCGTCGGGCCCCAGGCGGTGCTGCATGGGCAGCCCGTTACTGAAGAAGTCCAAGCTCGCACCTCGGCTCGTGATCCCCAGTCGCGGACTGGCCCAGGCATACTCGATCCGCGCCGCCAAACGTCCCTCGCCATCCAGGTCGGGCGCGTACAGCCCCAGGAGGACGCCGTTCTCGTTCACTCCCTCACCGGGCTCGCTTCTGAAGGCTCCGGTCCAGCCGAGTAGCCACTGCAAAGGCCGGTAGAGCCCCACGGTATCCAGCACCCGTGCCAAGTCGGTCTCGTCGAGCGCCGCGTCAACGTAAAGGTGCAGGTCCTCCGAGGGCGTCCAGTACAGCTCAGCGTGGTTCATCAGGTTGTCGTCCTCGCGAACGGTGGGATCCTGGAATAGGCTGTCCCGCAGTAGGGTGGCCCACAGTCCGAGAGGGCTGATGAAGTACACCGGAGAGGTGATGGATCTAGTGCGTGCGGTGTCCGATAGGCTGAACTCCAGCTCGGGCGAGAGCCGCTTCTCCAGCCGCTTTGTTAGGACCCATAGTCGCTCGCCCTGGTTACGGTGAGTGTACCAGCCCACATCCAGAATGGCCTTGGTGCCCCAGAGCTGGATCTTGTCGCGGTACCGGATGTGGTCGACGGATCCCGCCAGCGCGCCGGTGTTATACGTCCCCCGCGCACCCACACCCAGGCGGTAGATGCCCCGGCCCACCGTCAGCTTCTGGGCTGGCTTGTCCGACAGCACCAGGAGCCGATGGAGGCCACGCCGGCCGATGCGGTCTTGGCTCCGGTCGGGTGGCCGGTGGCGCCACTCCACTAGGCCCAGGGAGTGGGGCTTCTGGCTGAACCGGGCCGCGCCGGCGTCCCACAGAAGCTCGGCGCCGGCCGCGGACCCACGCCGAGAGACGTAGCCCAAGGCAGCGGCGCCGTATGGCGCATAGTCGGTCTCGCCGGAGGAGCTTAGCCAGGAGAGAGCTTCCTCGCGCGAGCGGCCCTCGGACTCCAGCTCCCAGGAGAACTCCCGCACCAGGGCCCCCAGCCACCGGGCAATGTGATCATCCGTCTCCTCCCGATCTCGAGCGGCCAAGCAGGCTCGCCATACCGCGTCGGCGAGCTCGGCTCGGTTGAAAGTCACGTCACCCATGTACCGCAGAGGCGTGAGGCCTGGAACGTCGAGATCGGTGAGTACCGACCGGAGGGCCGAGTAGCTCCAGTGGTCCGGGGGCAGCGCAGTGTGGGTGAGCTGCGGATGCTCGTCGGCGACGGCGCCAGCGCAGAGCAGGCACACAACCGCCAAAGCAGCCAGCCAAAGGCGAATCAAAGCCCGGGGCCTCCGTACAGCGAGAGTCCTGGGCGGACCCGGGATCGCACCTCCACCCTGGAGACGGTCAGAGGCTCCGCGGAGTTCGGGTCCGCGGGGGTCCAGATGAAGTCCAGCTCGAACTCCGTTGTCTTCTCCCCGATGACCGGCGATCCCACCGCCGCATCCCTCAGGGCCCTGTCCAGCACCTGGACGTTCCCTGCCCCACCTTCCGCCGCGCCGTCGGAGCTGGTCACCGCCGCCAGGCTCCGGGCCTGCGCCACCTCCAGCATCAGGGCCGAGCCGCGTCGCGGCGTACGTATCTCCAGGCACCCCGCAACCGGAACTTCACCGCCAAGGTGGAGGCGCGACTGCTCGTACAGGAGGAACCCGGTGAGAGGCGAGCCATCGGAGGCTTGATGCCCTGCCAGGTCCCACGATACCTTGGTTCGCGGGGGATCGTAATCGTCCGGCCGGTGCTCGGGGGAAAGGGTGGGTGGCACTACGACATCGGCGGCCGATAGCGAAACACCGGCCCCACTCAGCTCGGCCGACGGCGTGCAGCCGAGCAGCGACGCGGCAGCCCAGGCCGCCGAGACCATGGCCATCACCAAGGCGAAGGTGACACGCTTCGCTGTCATGCCTACTAACCCCCGGGCTACTGAGGCCCTATGGTGCGTGTGTTCAAGCCGTGTGTCGCCGATCCCTGCGCGGGGTCCGGGCGCCGGCAGCATTAAGGATAGGGCAAAAGGGGCCGTAGGTCGAGGGCCAGGCCTGGGAGGTCAGGCCGAGGCCACCAGGCCGATGCGGCGGGATGCGGCGGCACCGGGGCCGCCTTGCTCGTAGCGGGCCGCTTGCACCAGATCCGATTGGCGGATGCGACGCGCTCGGCCTTGGCGGCGAGCGGCGGAGACGGCGGCCCGGAGGGCGGCGTTCTTGATGTGGCCACCGGAGAGGCGGAACTCGGACGCCAGGGCAGCCAGATCCACGTCGTCAGCCAGAGGCGCCGAGGGCGGAAGGTGGCGACGCCAGATCTCCTCCCGAGCCTGGGCATCGGGTGCGGCGAACTCCACCTTGACGGCGATCCTGCGCTCCAGGGCCGGATCCAGGCTCTCGGCCCGATTGGTGGTCAGGACCAGACATCCCTCGAACCGCTCCACCTCCTGGAGCAGCACGTTGACTTCACGGTTGAAGCTCTGATCGGTGGCGTTGTTGACACTCACACGGGTGTGGAACATGGCGTCGGCCTCGTCGAAGACCAGCACCGCATCACAGGCCCGGGCCTCGGCGAACAGGGACGAGATGTTCTTCTCCGTGTCGCCGACCCATTTGGAGACCAGCTCCGGGTAGCACACGATAAGGACCTTCCGGCCGAGGGCGTCGGCGATGGCCTGCGCGGTCATCGTCTTGCCGGTGCCCGGCGGACCCGAGAACAGAACGGTGCACTGGCCCGAGCGGCCATGGCTCTCGCCGAAGCCCCAGTCGCCCAGGATGAGATCCTGGTTGGCCACATAATCGATGACATGGCGCACCTGGTTTGCCACCTCGTTCGGCAGCACCACGTCGCCCAGGGCATACCGGGGCTCGATCGCCGAGTGCCGGTAACTGACATGCTCCTCGGAGAGGCCCCGGAGCAAGCCGTGGCCCTCCTGGTCGGCGGCGGGCTGAGTCAGCTCGTGTATGGCCTTCTCGGATATTTTGAAATAGGCGTCCAGTACCGTCGCCTCGGCGGTGTTGGAGCTGACGACCAAACCCTCGCGCAGGAGGGACGCAGTGGGGTAGAGCACTTTCCGGGCCTCGAGAACGTCGAGCCGATCATGGAGGAGGATGCCCAGCAGATCACGGCCCCGGGAGTAAGTCTTCTGACCGGAGACGGTGATGTCTTCCACCAGAAGCAGTAGGAGAATGTCCAGCTCCAGAGTCGAGAGGTCGTACCGCCCAGCGAAGGCGTCGAGCTGGAACCGAATGCTCTCCTTCGCCGCCAGGTCGCGCTTCTTCTCGATGCGCTCGGCCATCCGGTCGGCACGGCGCTGCAAGCGGCGGATCTCCAGCTCCTCGGCACTCTCGTAATCCGGGTCGCTGTCCACGAACCCCTCGTCCTGCCACTCCCGGGCTCGCACCTTGCGCATGTAGAGCTGCTGGCGCAGATCCATCAGGGCGACGGAATCCCGCAGCAGCTCGCGATCGTCTCGGTAGGGAGCGGTGATGCGACCTCCCATGTCGTCCAGCCAGGCCTCCTCCAGCTCCGGGTCGGAGTGGTCGCCGGCCTGCCAGTCATCGGGGTCGTCCGGATCGGCGGGGACGAACTCGACGGCTTCGTCGTCGTACGCCGTTAGCGACTCAGGCCGGTCACTCTCAGAAACCCCGGCCTGGCCAGAGCGGTTCATCGGGTCGGGTTGCTCGTGTCGCGCCATGGGTGCGCCATCCCACTCCCGCTGTGGAGGTCTGTGCAGCTTACGCGCGACTTCTTCTACACGGCACCGAAGAACCCTTTGCCTTACCCGGTATACTTTTGCCTTACTTCTTCCCCTCCACCCCTCCCTATAGACAGCCGAGGGCTATCGGCCGGCAGCCGATCACGCGCCGCCAAGCTGAGTACCGAGCTTCGGCGGGGAGACGCTTACGCGGACCGAGCTACCGGGCGTTGCTGCGGAGGCCCGAGGCGCGCTGGGTGCAGCGCTGGAGCAGCGGGCTGAGGGCGGGTGACAGGTTCTCGAACTGGCGCGAGTTGCTGCAGACCCTGGCCGCTAGGGCGTGGGCCGATGGCTCGGGTGATAGGCGGTAGAACCGGGGCCCACCGTTCGAGTCGGAGTGGGTTGCCACGCCGCAGTCCACCAGCTCATCCAGGCAGGCCTGGAGCTGCTGATGGTCTGCCTTGATACGGCGCGCGATCTCCGGGCAGGTGGTCGCCTGAGCGGGGTGCTCCATCAGATACAGCAGAGCACGAAGAGCCAGGGCCGTGTTGCAGGAGTGCCACGCGCTGAACAGAGGTCGGGACATGCCACCAGCTCCCTTCCTCCCCCCGTCGAGCCCCAGGAAGGACCTGGGGCCACACCACATCGCCTAACCGCTGCCTCTACCGTACCGGTATAGACGCATGGCTCCCCTGGTTGGTTACGCGTCATTTCCGGGGCCATCGGGTCGAGGTGCGGTCCGCAGCTTCTCGGCGGCCTCGTCGACCCGGCGTCGCCAGCCCCAGAACCCGCGGGCGTACGCCAGATCCTTCTCCTTCACGCCCTTAATCCCTAGCAGCGACCAGACCACGATCGCGATGAGGATGGGGATGATGAGGAAGCCGGTCCAGGTTCGGGTGAAAAGCACGGCATCGTAGAGAGCGTGGGCCGCCGCCGCCACACCGAAGCCCGTCAGGAGGTAGCGGGTGCGCTTCTTGGGCACCATTTTGGCCGCACCCACCCACAGGCCCATCAGCGCGCCATAGCCGGCATGGCCCGGCACCGCCGTGACGGCGCGCATCCCGCCCGTCAGGGCCGCGCCGAAGGGCCCTTGAGCCATGCCGCTCATCCCCACATAGAGGATGTTCTCCAGGGTCGCGAAGCCCAGGGAGGCCGCGACGCAGTACACCACGCCATCGAAGAGCTGGTTGAACTCTTTGCGCCGGAAGGGGAGGACCAGCACCGCCAGCAGCTTGCCCGATTCCTCGGCCAGGCCCACGAAGCTGGCGGCGATGAGGGCCGCGCCGAGGGGCATGGTCTCGCCGGGTGGCACATGGGCGCCGGCGCCTGCCCGGTCGGCGAGGATCTCCAGCGCCACCGCCCATACGCTGGAGAGGGCACCCAGGCCCACGGTGCCCCAGACTAGGCCGGGCGGCTCGGGATCATCTCGGTCTCGGACCATGAGCCACCAGAAGATGAGTGCCCCGGGGGCGATGGCGAGGATGATGCAGACGTGCATTGGCGGGCTCCTGGATCCTGGACTGTCGCGCCAAGACCTTGGCCATGGTAGCACATCGGGGAGCGCCTCTGGAGGCGCTCCCCGATGTCGAACGTTCTACTGGCTTCGAAGCGAGGGTGCCGGCCTTACTCGGCCGAGTCCGCTTCACCGTCGCCCGCCTCGGCGCCGCCTGCCTTCGGAGCGCCCATGTCGCCGGCCGCCGTTGCTCCGGGGCCCTCGGCGGCCCGGCTGCCCGGGGGCGGTCCGGCCGCCATGGCCTCGGCTGGGTCTTCCTCCTGGCCACAGCCAACGAAGGATGCCAGACCGATAAGGCCAACGACGATGGCCAGTGCCATCAGGATCGCCTTTGCTCTGCTCATACAAGCTGCCTCCTCTGTTGTGGTATACGCGTGTATGCGCACAGGTTGCGCCTCTACTGGTACTCGGAGATGTTGGCGCAGTTACGGGCCCAGTTCCGCAGGTTGTTGATGTCGCCATACCACTCGTAGGTCTGCCACCAGAGCCAGATGTTGTCGGTCGTCGGCTCCTGGTCCTGGGTGTAGTTCAGATCGCCCACAGTGCGCTGGGGCTTCAGCGCCTTCACGTGACCGTCGGCGAATGAGAAATTGGTCATGCCGTTATGCGACAGGATGACCCCACGCTCCCGATCGAACCACGCACGCCACTCCAGGGTCCAGGGGCCCAGATCGGGGTAGAACTCGCGGCTCTCCAGCACCAGCATGCTGGTCGATGGACGGGTGTAGGAGGCCAGTTTGCGGTTGTTGAAGGGGCCCCATGCCCAGGTGAAGCTGCCGGCGTAGGAGCGGCGGATGCCGTTGTCCCAGTCCACCGGGTGCCACCACAGGGGCTCCTGAGGCTTCTCGAAGGCGGGGCACAGGAACAGATCGACGTTCTTGATGTAGGGCTGCACCTTCCAGCGCCACGACTCCGGTCCTTGGGCCGCGTGCGGGAGTCTCTCGTCGTAGTCCTGCGCGTAGGAGAGCAGGGCAGTCGCGATCTGCCGCTGGTTGGACAGGCAGGACGTCTGCTTCGCCTTATCCTGCGCCTTGGCGAATACCGGGAACAGAATTGCCGCCAATATGGCGATAATAGCGATGACTACAAGAAGCTCGATCAGGGTGAAGCCTAATTCGCGCTTCGTCATGCTGAGTTTCCCCTTCCTGAAACAAGTATCATGGATACTTCGCTGACGGGGCAGGCCGAGACGTGACCGGCCCGCCCCGTTGCTGAGTCCTATTCGCCGGACCCGCCATCGGTGGTCGCGCCACCGCCCGAGTCCGGGGCCTTACCAGGCGTGCCCGCTCCGCCTGCCGAGCCGCCACCACCGCCCGAGCCACCGGCCGCTCCGCCACCTTCGGAGATCACGGGCTTATCAGGCGCCAGATGGGGATCGTCGGGCGACTTCTTGGTGCCACCGCAGCCGGCGAGGGCCAGTGAGGTCACCAGGGACAACGCACCAAACGACAGAGCTAGCTTCGCGAGGGTCTTCACGACAAGCACAATCCCTTCCGGATGCCGATCCAAGGATCGACGGCTACTCGTACTCGGGGTGGACGTTCTGGAGGCTCGCACGCAGCACGGCGGGATCCTCCCAATCGCCAGGATTCCACCACCACCATGCCCACAGGAAGTCATCGGTGGGCGGTGCGGGGAAGGTGTAGTTGAGGGCCCCGAAGGTCTGGGTGAACTTCAGTGGCTTGGCATGGCCATCGGTGAAGCTGATATTGCTGAGGCCATTGTGTGTGGTCATCTTCCCGAGATCGGGAGCCGGTGACGTCGGGTAACCAGCGCCCACAGGGTCGGTAATCCAGTTGCCCCAGGAGAACAGCGGGAAGTCCGCGTTCCACTCGCGGCTCTCCACGAGCAGCATGATGCTGCCAGGCCGCGGGCAGGAGCTGATCATGCCGTAGTTGATCCAGTAGTGAGCCCAAGCGTAGTTCATGCCATAGCTACGCCGAATACCGTACTCGTACCAGCCACGGGGCGATGCCATCAGGGGCTCGTTGGGCAGCTCGAAGGACGGGCACAGGTATATCTGGTGGTTCTTCACATAGGGATACATGGCCGTGCGCCAGTCGATCTCGATGTACCATGGCGAGTAGCCCAAGTCCGGCGGAAGCGCGTAGTCGTCCGGCGCCCAGCCCTGGGGCATGCGGGTATCGTGGTCGGCGGCGTAGGCGTGCAGACCTGTGGCGAGCTGCCGAATGTTGGACAGACAGGACGTCTGCCGCGCCTTCTCACGTGCCCTTGCGAATACGGGGAACAGAATTGCTGCAAGAATAGCGATGATGGCGATAACCACTAGGAGCTCGATCAGGGTGAAACCCTTTCGACTCCGGCTCATGCTCATTAAGAGCACCTCCTTCATGGAAGTCCGTACATATGATGATAGGACGCGAGTCCGGCGTCGCCTCGCCGGGCCCACGTACCGTACCATACCATTCGTCGGGCCTAACTCACGACCTACCTCAAACGCGATTTCCCGACCCTTGCGGACCACCTATGCCCGTGTGGGCACACCTCACATGGGTAGGGAGCAGCCCTAGAAGGGGACTCGCAGCTCGAACCGAGAACCCTCACCCTCTTCCGAGTCAACCGTGACGATACCTCCATGCGCGTCCACGGCATTTCGTACGATCCTCGTCCCCAATCCTGTCCCCCCTGGCTTCGTGGAGACCGCCTGGCTTGTGAACAACTTACTACGAACGTGCTCCGGGATGCCCTTGCCAGTGTCCGATACGACGATCTGGACGTATCCGCCCTCGGGGAACTCGCCCTCGGGCTGGCATGAGGTGCTGACGGAGATGCGCCCGCCCCGGGGCGTCTCGGGGATGGCGTTGTTCACCAAGTTGTACACCGCCGAGTGGATCAGCTTCCGGTCCACCATCAGCGGAGGCGGGTCGCCGAGTCCCGATAGGTCAAGGGTTATGTCGGCACGGTCGGCCACGATCCTCAGCACCTTGGCCACCGAGCGGATGATGTCGTCCACCGATGCCTGCTCGAAGTGAGGCTCCGAGACTTGGCCCTTGATGCAGTCCGCGATCTCCCGGGCCCGGCCGGTGACCTGGTCGGCTCCGTCCATAACCATGGTGACGGCCTCGGGGAAGAACTCCTGCAGGGGCTTCAGGACCTCCAGAATGCGTTTGCGGCACTCTGGGCTGCTGGATTCCACCGCACCCGGCACGGCCATCATGGTCTGGTCGAAGATCATCTGGAGGGTCTTCACCCCGGAGGTGACAGGGGTCATGAAGTTCTTCACGTCATGGGCGATGTCTCCAATGAGCTTGACGACTTGAGCGAGCCGGGCCTCTTGGTGCAGCCTGGCGTGATCGATGGCCATGGCGGCCTGATTGGCGACAATGAGTAAGACGTCCATGTCTTGGTCGCCGAAGGGGCCGCCGCGGCGGTTGAGGACCTGCATGACGCCGATGGTCTCGTTATCCGCGTTCTTCAGCGGAACGGTGACCATGGTGCGGGTCACGAGGTCGATCTTCTCCCCCACGGCGCGGTAGTGCTCGGGGTCGGACTGGACGTCGTCGCTGACCTCGTACTGGCCCGTGCGGAAGACCCGGCCCGCGATGCCCTGGTCGGCGTCCATTCGCATGCCCACCAGCTCGGCCGACTTGGGGCCGACGACGTGCTGGAAGACGAGCTGTCCCGTCTCCTCGTCGTGGAGGATGACCGAGCCAGCCTCGCAGCCGACGACCTCCAGGCAGCCATCGAGGCACTCCCGGATCAACTCCTGGAGATCAGTAGTGGAGTAGACGGCGGCGGTGATGGTCCGAACGGCGTCGAGCTGCCGTCGGCGGAGGCTCAGCTCCGCGGTCACCTCGTTGTAGCCCATGGACTGGCCATCACTCATCGGCGGCTTCCACCTTGGCCTGCGTCGGCGGCGGACCGAATCCCATGGGCCCACCGTGGCGTCGAACTTGATAGGCGTGGTATTCCCCGGCTACTATTGCAGCTCCTTTGCTCCCATAGGCAAGGGAAGGACAGTGCCTCGGGAGAATGTACCGCGCATCCATCACATCCTACGGGATGGAGAAGGGAGACGAGGCCGATGGTTGGCCGCGCTCTGACATTTCTAATGGTATTGACGCTCCTTGTGACGGTGGCGGCGATCCCCGCCATGGCCATGGAGGAGTTGTATAGCGGAACTGCTCCCATGTCCGGCCAGCCCGCCACGGGCTACGGAGGCTGGGGCAGCGGCGAAGTCGAGGAGGCAGGCTCCGCCATCGCCATCCAGACAACCGGCTACTATGAGGGCGGCCGCATCGACTTCTCCGGCGTGACGATCGAGGATGCCATCCGCGAGCTGGATAACGGCTACCTACTGCTCGATGTCGAGGTGACGCCGGACATGACCTCCGGTACCGGCTATGGTAGCGGGATGATGGGTTCTGGCATGGGCTCGGGTGGCAGGATGGGACCCGGAATGGGCATGGGCGGCCCCGGCAGCGGCATGATGGGCCCCGGCAGTGGTGGCATGATGGGCCCCGGCGGTGGCGGCATGATGGGCCCCGGCGGTGGTGGCATGATGGGGCCAGGTATGGGGGGTGGCGAAGGGGGCATGATGGGACCCGGAATGGGCTCGGGCATGACCGGCTACGGGCAGCAGTATGAGACGCCCGAGAAGCTGGACAGGCTACGCGTCGTGCTGGTCACCGATGAGGGTGAGTACGCCGTGGAAGGACTGGCCTCCGGCGGAACCCCGTCCGCCGACGGCCGCTGGAGCGTCATCCAGGTGCCCTTCTCCGAGCTGGCCCTGTCGGGCGGCCTGCCTTCGGGCGAGGTCAAGCAGGTCCGCGTGTTCGGCAACGCCAAGGGCGAGATCAAGCTCGGCGGCGTGCGGCTCTTCGAGGAGGACCCCATCGATGTGGTCCACCCCGTTGCTCCCGATGACATGACCTACACCTACGGCGACAGCTTCGACCTCGAGGGCAGCGTCGACGATCCCACCAAGCAGTACCGTCTGTACTGGGACTTCGACGCCTCCGATGGCGTCTCGTTCGATGCCGGCGAGACGGGCGAGGTCGTCGAGGACGCCAACTTCTACTTCCCGCGCCCCGGCAGCTATGTTGTGAGCCTGATCGCGGTGCCTGTGGGCGGAAGGGCCCTGCCCCGGGTGGACACCTTTACCGTTACCATCACCTACCCCGAGGGCTACGGCCAGCAGGGCGGCATGATGGGCCCCGGCGGCGGTATGATGGGACCCGGCGGCGGTATGATGGGCCCCGGCGGCGGACGCATGGGCGGCCGGTAGTCCCGCGCGCCAGAGCGGATACGCCAAGAGAGGGGCTCCTCCGAGCCCCTCTCTTGTTGTGTACCATGCTTCCGTTCTGGCTTGGGGCGCTCGCGAAGGGGGATCAGCCTACGGCGCAGGCTGGCTCCGGATCCTCGAACTGAGCCACGAGGGCCTCCAGGAACTCGGCGCCGTCGGCGCCATCGATGGCGCGGTGATCCACGGTCAGGGTGAGCCACATGGTGCTACGCACGGCGAGCTCGCCATCGACCACGAAGGGCCGCTTGGCCAGGGCGCCGATGGCGAGGATGGCCGTCTGGGGGGGGCCGATGATAGCGTTGAATGCGGTCACCCGGCCGGGGCCGATGTTGCTGATGCTGAAGGTCCCGCCCTGCTGGAGGCTGGCGCGCAGCCGTCCCTTGCGGGCCTGAGCGATCATATCTCGGGTCTCCTCGGCCACGTCGGCGAGGCTCTTCTCGTTGGCGCCCTTGACGACGGGCACCAGCACGCCCTTGTCCGTGGCAACGGCGAAGCCCACGTTGACCTCCTTGTACAGCCTCACCTTCCCATCCACGAAGCCGGCGTTCACCACGTCGTGGTCGGGCAGCACCGCGGCGCAGCACTTGAGGATGATGTCGTTGACCGAGGGGGCCTCCTCCCACTCGTCCTTCAGGCGACTACGCAGCTCCAGAATGGGGCCGCCGTCCACCTCGGCGTGGATGTGGAAAACGGGTATCTCGGTATGGCTCGCCACCACGCGGTCGGCGATGGCTTTGCGGATGGGGCTAAGCTCCATCTCCTCGTGCTCGGGCTCGTAGCTCCGGCCAGCGGACAATGGGTTCACACACCCTTCATCTCGAAGTAATCGGGCACGACCTTCGGGCTCTCTCTGAGCACTCGCCCGAGCCATGCCACGGCATCCATGCAGCCCCAGAGGATGGACGCATCCAGGGCGTCCATGGGGCTGAGGTCTGCCAGATCGGACAGCGTCGCCAGGGCCCCCTGGGATGCCACCAGCTCCAGGATCCGGGCGTCGCTGTCCATGGGATCGCCCTTCTCGTCGGTCGCGTCGAACCTTAGGGCGCACGCCACGGCGAGCCGGGTGGCATGGGGCACAATGTCGTGAGCCGTCTGCGTCTGGAGGGCGCCGATCAGGCGGTCTTCGGCGGCCAGCTTCCGCCGCAGGTCCCGGCCCACCCGGAAGACGGTATCGCCCAGAGCCTTGTTGGCGAATCTTCGTAGCAGGTCCTCGATGTGGTGCTCGATGGACGCCTCGTCGAACTCCTCGGGGTACGCCTTCAGGAGGGCCCGTCCCGACTCCCACATGGCTCGTCGGCCCGCGTCGCGCACGTCATCGTCCTCCATGACCTCCCACATGTAGGTGGCGTCGGGAAGCTGGAGCCGTCCCACGTACGCGCAGGTGGCGTGTCCCAGGTTGTGGATGAACAACTTGCGGTCCACGTACGCCGCCATGTTGTCCTTGGGCAGGAGGCCATGGACGTCGGGAACGCCCTGCTTGAAAGCGCTCCGGTCGCAGATCAGTGTATTGTACGCTTCGGCGTACACACGGAGGGGGTCGCGCTTCCGGTCCCGCTCGGTGATGAGGGGCACCATCTTGCCGATGCTCGTCTCCACCAGCCCGACCAGCTCGTCCAGAGGGTAGTCCTCGGGCAAACACTCGGCGAGCCCTTCGCGAGCGTGCTCCGCGGCATCCCGGAGGTTCTCGCAGAGTATGATGTCGATGGGACCCCCGCCCGCCTCTCGGCGCGCCCGGAGGCCCTCGGCGATGACGGGGTACACCTTGGGCAGGGCTCGGGGGCCCACGGCGGTGCCCAGGATGTCCGCCTTGGCGATCTCCTCCACCAGCCGGTCCTTGGCCCCCGCGTGTAAGGCCCGAACACCCTCGATCTCGATCTCCTGCCGGGGAGTGTCCCGGACCTCCACCACGTACGAGCGCGCGATGTTGAGCTCGGCCACAAGCTCCTGGTCCACGTCCACGAAGCACACATCGTAGCCAGCCTGCGCGAAAAGTTGGCCGATGAAGCTCCGGCCGATATTGCCCGCTCCGAACTGGACCAAGGTCATCAGGACACCCGCAAACAGGAACCGGCGCCTACCCCGAGGGGCAAGCGCCCGTCCACAGGTTTTGCTCCTATTATTGCCCGGAAGTGGGCTCGGGTCCTACCTTGGACGGATCCTACGCCTGCGTAAGATCCAGATCCTGGGTCGTCGTCTGCCCCGAGGTGATGGTCGCCGAGGCCGTGAGGCTATCGCCGAAGTTCGCCAGGCTAGCGGTGACCGAGTACACGCCCGGGTCGATCTCGGTGATCGAGTACTGCCCCTGGGCGTTGGTCGTGGCCGTCGCCACGATGGTGGTGCCCTGGCTCACGGTAATCGTAGCCGCCTGGGCTGTGGTGCCACTGGGCAGCCGCACGGTTCCGGTCAGGGTCCCGCCCGCCGGCGGCAGGAAGAAGTTCCTGACGGTGGTTCCGCCGCCCTTGACGGTGACCGGGTAGGGTCCGTCGCTGCCTAGCTCCGACGACCGGCTGGCGGGCGGCGAGGCGGTGACGTCGTAGGTGCCGGGCTCGAGGTTCGTGACCCGGTACTTGCCTTGATCGTTGGCCGGGACGCGGGCGTACTCGGTGCCCTCCTGCTCCACGGTGATCCAAGATCCCCCAACGGGTACCTGGTCGCCATCGGCCACGGTGCCCTCGATGGTGCCTTGGGTGACGGCGGTGGTGCATCCGGTCAGTAGGGCGAGCCCCGCCAGGCCCGCTACAGCAAGCAACAGTGTGATACGCATCGTCTTAGCTCACTCTCTCCGAGAACTTGATGGGAGATGGACTCCACTCCCTCGATTATACAACGATGCCAGCCAGCGTCGGGGTCCCTACGCCAATGCCAGCTCGGGCCCCACGCCCACCGTCGCTTCCACCAAGTCTAGCTCCAGGGGCGCCGAGGCGGTGAGATTCTCGATCCCCTCCTCGGTGATCACCACGGTATCCTCGCAGCGAACGTACAGCCGCTCGTCGGGCACCCACAGCATGGGGTCGATGGTGAGGACCGTGCCCGGGCGAAGGGGCGCCTTCCGATAGGTGCCCAGGTCGTGGACCGCCATGCCCACGGGATGAGACAGGTGCCCTCTGAAGTCGAACATCCCCGCGGCTCCGTCCCGGTACTCGGCCTTCGACCAGCTCCAGTCGGCGTGCACGGGTCGCATGGCCTCGGCGGCCTCGGCGGTGATCGCCTCCCAGTCCTTCCCTGGCCCCAGAAGCGACAGCAGCACCTTGTGGTACTCGACCACGAACCCGTACAGCTCGCGCTGCCAATCGGCCCATCGGCCGTTCACCGGCCACATGCGGCCGATGTCGCTAGTGTAGTACCGGTAGTCGGGGGCACAGTCCATCAGGAGCATCTGGCCATCGATCAGAGGCGAATCGTTGCGGTTGTAGTGGCCGTACCAGGCGTTCTCTCCGCTCGCGATGATGGCCCGGTACCCCTCGCCTCGGGCGCCGCCGGCCAAGTAGACGAACTCTGCCACGGCCTGAAGGTGGTACTCATGCAGCCCCGGCCGGGTGGCGCGCATCGCCTCGGTAACCGCCTGTGCCGACAAGCGACCCGCTTCCCGGCACAGGGCCACCTCGGCGGGGCTCTTGATGGCCCGCAGCTCGTCGATGATAGGCATTAGGTCCACGAGGGGCTTGCCGGGGCAGCGCGCCATCAGCAGCCCCACGAACCGCGCCTCTCGGCTCACGGCGCCATCCCACGGATCGTCGGCCACCAGCCGGTCTCCGTGGGTGAGCACATCCCGGCTCGTCTTCCACCCCTCGGCGGGCACGAAGGGGGTGTGAAGTCGCTCGGCCTCGCGGAGCTTCTCGGCCAGCTCGTCCAGCGGGCGCACCGCATCGAGGCCCGTGGCCTCCACGATCTCATCGGCGTCCTCGCAGCCCAGCACACGCCCCTCGGCACTCTCGCCCTTGCCCCGACTGGGGAGGTACACCTCGCCCCCGCCATCGGAGCCGCGGATCACCAGGTACGCCCTCGGAGCCTCTAGGCCGCAGCAGTACGCGAAGGTGTTCGTCTGGCGGAAGACCTCGAAGGCCCGGGGAGGCCGCTCACCCGGGATCACCGCCATGTCGCCGTCACCCATTCGCTGGGCGACGACCTTCCGCCGGGCGCCGTACTCCTCGGGCGCGATGCCTGGGATCAGCAAGGGCGATCATCCTCTCATCGGCACGGGGTTCCCCTCATGCCCGCCTTCTCCTGCCGGTCGCTCACAGGATCCCGGCTGCGGGCGCCCGAACTGGTCTCCATGACCAACGCCCCGACGCCGCCCCTTGCCGACGCCCATGTCCACCTCCAGGAGGAGGTCTATGAGGGGCATCTCGAGGACATCATGGATCGCGCCCGGGCGGCGGGGATCGCCAAGATGCTCTCCAATGCCACCCATCCGGGTGACTGGGAGCTGACCCTGGGGATCGCCCGCGGCCATGACGAAGTGGTCCCATGCCTGGGAGTGCATCCGTGGTTCATCGACCATGGGATCGAGGACTGGCTCGAGGGGCTGAGATCACTGCTGGAGGAGTCGGGAGCCTTGGTGGGCGAGGTGGGTCTTGACCGGATCAACGCCGACGCGTCGCTCGCCGAGCAGCGCGAGGTGCTCAGCAGGCAGATCGAGCTGGCGCAGGAGTTGGGCCGGCCCGTGATGATCCACTGCGTGCGGGCCTTCGGCGATCTCGTGCAGGTGCTCGAGGATCATGGCCCGTGGGAGGTGCCCTTCTTGATGCACGCCTACGGAGGGTCGGTGGAGATCGCCGAGAGGCTGCTCGATATGGGCGCTTACTTCTCCTATGGGGGCTACGTGCTGGATGACCGGCACAAGAAGGCCCGGCGTGCCCTGCGAGCCACGCCCTCAGATAGACTGCTGATCGAAACCGATGCCCCCGCCATGCTGCCACCCGAGGGCTTCCGGACCCACGTGCTGGAGGGCGACCGTGGCCGCACTTGGAACGAGCCCGCCAACCTGCCGGCGATCCTGGGTGGTATCGCCGATCTACTGGACGAGGGGCCTGACGAGCTGCGGCGCCGAGGGTGGGAGAACCTGGAGCGGTTCCTCGGGGGCGCGCCGTGAGTGACCCGCGGTTTCGCCGCACGGCGATGATGCTCGGCGATGCCGCTGTGGATCGTCTGGCCGGATCCCACGTGGCCATCGTGGGACTGGGGGCCGTCGGGAGCTACGCCGTAGAGGGCCTGGCCCGGGCAGGGGTGGGCCGCCTGACCCTGGTGGACTTCGATCAGGTCAAGCCGAGCAACATCAACCGGCAGCTCTATGCCCTGGAGTCCACCATCGGCCAGCCCAAGGCAAGGGTGGCCGCGGCCCGCGTCCGGGACATCAACCCCGGATGCGACGTCCGCCCCCTGGAGCTGTTCGCCCACTCGGACACCCTGGACGAGATCCTGAGCGGGCCCCCCGATCTCGTGGTCGACGCCATCGATGGCCTGCTCCCCAAGCGGGTCCTGATTCAGGACACGGTCCGGCGGAGCATCGGCATCATCGCCGCCATGGGCGCGGCCCTCCGGACCGACCCTTCGGCCGTCTGCGTGGGTCCACTGCGGACCACCCGTGGCTGCCCCCTCGCCAAGCGGCTCCGCCGGATGCTCAGGGATCACATCGATCTGGACGCCGTGCAATGCGTGTACAGCGATGAGGTTGTACCTGAAGGCTCGGCGAGGGAGCCCGACGAGGCCGACCTGGCCGAGTCGCCCACGGGGCGGGGACGGCAGCGTCGCACGCTGCCCAGCCTTCCTACGCTCACAGGCATTTTCGGCCTGACCGTGGCCAACGAGGCCATCGGCAGTCTGGTGGGCGACGCGTGGCCCAGGTGAGCGGCCCGGCCCGCCGAACCCTCCCTCGGAGGCGCCTCCCATGATCAGCCCACGCTCGATACTGCTCGTCGCCGCGGCCAGTGCGTTAGCCTGCACCGGCCACGCCCAGGATGAAGGAGATCCGGCCATGACGCCGCCCATGCAAGTCAGTGGACGCTACCCACACCTGGCGGTGACCAACTCCAGCAGCGAATGCGGCATCGGCGCCGTGGCCGAGTGGGCCGGGCGCCTGTGGCTCGTCACGTACCCGCCCCACGAGCCCTCGGGGAGCGATGACAAGCTCTACTGGATCGACGGCGACCTGGTGCGCCACACCCATCCGGCATCCATCGGCGGAACCCACGCCTCCAGAATGGTCCATCGAGAGTCAGAGCAGCTCATCATGGGACCGTACTTCATCGATGCCGGCGGCGGTGTGCGCGTCTTCGCCCTCGCCGACTTCCCCGCCCGCCTGACCGCTGCCATGCGCCACCTCGAGGACCCCGTCGGAAGGGTGTACCTCCTCGGCATGGAGGAGGAGTTGTACGAAGTCGATGTGCGGACCCTGGCCGTGCGAGAGCTGTACGGTCTCGACGGAATACCCGTTTCGGGCACCCATGCCAAGGGGGGCTACAAGGCGCAGGACCGGCTGGTGTTTAGCAACAATGGCGACCGCCGATGGGCCGAGGACGGCGACTCCGGCGCCCTCGCCCAAGGCGATGGAGTCCACTGGGAGGTCGTCCACCGCGCGCCCTTCACGGAAGTCACCTCACGTGAGGGCATCGGTCCGACGGACTCGGCTGTGCCCCTGTGGTGCCTGGGGTGGGACCATCGCTCGGTCATCCTGCGGATCCTGGATGGCGGCCAGTGGCACGTGCTACGACTTCCCAAGGGGAGCTACACCCACGACGCGCTCCATGGCTGGTACACCGAATGGCCGCGTATCCGCGAAGTAAGAGGAGGGACGTACCTCGCGCACATGCATGGCCTGTTCTGGGACTTTCCACCTACGATGAGCGCCTCGGACCGTTCTGGCCTCCGGCCCATCTCCACCTACCTCAAGATGCCTGTGGACTACTGCGACTGGAACGGCCGGCTGGTTATGGGCTGCAATGACGCCTCGACCTTCGAGAACCCCTTCGTGAACCAGCCCAGCTCCAACCTATGGCTCGGGTCTCTGGAGGATCTGGCTCAGCTCGGCGGCCCTGCGGGCTACGGAGGCCCGTGGGTGAGTGATGCGGTTCGAGCCGGCCAGGCCTCGGACCCCTTTTTGGTCGGTGGGTTCGCCCACGTCACGCTGCACCTCTCGGCGGAGCCCGAGGCCACCTTCGACGTGGAAGTGGACCAGAGCGGACGCGGCGATTGGCGCGCCATCGAATCGGTCAAGACCGGCCCCGGAGGGTACGCCTACCGGGTATGGACCGAGCCACGGGGCGGCGACTGGATCCGTCTGGTGCCCCATGGGAGCGACACGGAGGTCACCGCGTATCTCCACCTGACGACTCCGTACAGGGAGCAGAGAGCCCACGGCTCGCGCCGGGTGCCCCTGAGCTTCGACGGCCTCGCCGATATAGACAGCCAGGCCCCCTGGTCGGGCGGCATCATCCGGCCTCGGGGCGGTGATCTGGGAACCCTCCACGGCTTGCTCCATCCGGCCAATGAGGGACAAGCCACGTACGTGGAGATGACGGCCGACTTGGGCCTGCATGCCGCTGACGATCCCGAAGCCGCCGCTTGGCTGGAGACCAGCCACGGCCTCGGCGGACCGGACTTCTCACTGGACCCGGCCTCGGTGGTGATGACGGGCGACGGCGGCGGGACGTACCGGCTCCCTCGCACCGCCCCCCAGTACGACCGAGCCTTCGAGCTAGGCTGGCCCCGAGGCATCCGGGAGGTCGTCACCGAGCGCTCGCTGATGAACATCCATGGGACCTTCTATGAGCTGCCCCGGCCCTCGTCGGGGGGGCTGGAGCGGATTCGGCCCATCTCCACCCACGGTAAGAGGATCGTCGACTTCTGCTCCTGGCGGGGCCTGCTCGTGATGTCCGGGGTGCGGGAGTCGGCCGCGGCCGATGGGCACGTCTTCAGGGGACCGGATGGTCTGGCCCTCTGGCTCGGGGACGTGGATGACATATGGGCCATGGGCAAGCCAGTGGGTTACGGCGGGCCGTGGCTGGACACACCCGTGGCCGCCGGCCAGGCTTCGGACCCGTACCTTATGGCCGGTTACGATCACAAGACGCTGACCCTGTCCCACGACGCCGCTGCCGCGGTGACCATGACTGTACAGGTCACGGCCGGCTTCGACGTGTGGCACGACTACGCTACGGTATTGGTCCCGCCAGGCGTGGAGAAGTCCCATTCCTTCGCCACCGGCTTCTCGGCCCACTGGATGCGGGTCGTGGCCGATACCGACTGCCGGGCTACGGCGCAGCTTCTGTACCGGTAAGGCGGTCACGGGGCGGCATCGCGCCGAGGCCTAGCGACGGCAGCGGCAGCATCTGGGGCAGATAGCGGAGTACGGGATCGGCTGGCTCCTCGCCCTCCAGGAGGGGGACCACCAGCTCATCGGTGGCCCGATGGGCCAGCTCGCGCATGCTGCTGATCCGCGCCGCGCTGGCTTGACCGTAGAGCAGTGTCGTCGTCACCTCGGCCTCCCCGCGCGCCGGCGCCTGCCCCGGCCCATCGCCCAGTACGACGCCAGACCGGGCCAGCCCGATCTCCAGACCGTGCCAGCCCGCGGCGCCGGCGGTGACGATGCAGGCCGTGGGGCACTGGTGTTCGGGCAAGCTCCACCATCCGTCGACACGCTCGGCGGCCTTGGTTGGCGAGAAGTGACCCATGGCCATCCATGACTCCGGCGGGGTGGCGCCGATGCGACCTCCCAGGGCGGCCCGGTAGCCTGCCAGCAGCGCCCTGCCGGCCCCCGGGTCGGGGCTGCGACCCAAGTAGGCGATGCGGGTGTGTCCCATCTCGAAGAGGTCGGCGACGGCTTCGTCCATCATGCGCTCATGGTCGAAGTCGGCCTGGTACCAGCCGGGGTTCTCGACCTCGTGGCGGCCTTTGATCACGAAGGGGATACCCAGATCCTCCAGCAGCAGGCCTTGCTCTCTCCCCTCGGGCTCGGGCGACCAGAGAACGACGGCATCGCAGGACTGACTGCGGGCCATCTCGGACATGCCGCTGAGTAGATCGGTCTGGGAGGTATAGGCTTTGACGATGAGGTCCAGGTCGCGGCGAGCGAGGGACTCGGCCATCGCCTCGATGGCACCGTGGTGGGAGCCGCCGCCGGGGCTGGAGACGCGGGCGGCGTGGGGAGGGGCGTAGACGAAGGCGACATTGCGGGACTTTCCGCTGCGGAGGCTGCGGGCGGCTTCGTGGGGCCTGTAACCTAGGCGGCGAGCGGTGTCGAGTATGAGCTGGCGTTTGGTGTCGGAGACCCAGACGCCGTCCCTATCGTTGAGGACACCTGAGACGAGGCTGGTGGAGACTCCGATCTCTTGGGCGATCTGGCGTAGGGTTGGTCTCATGTGCTATAGTCCTTTGGTCTTCGGCGCGCAGGGGGAGTGCGCCGGATCCCAGAGACATGGGCGCTGAACCTGGCGGAGCGTCGAGCGGGAGCATATGTAACGATCCATATGGAACGATGTATTCGGCGCCTGTGCGCCCTATACCTCCCGCACGAACCCAGCCTTCAGCACCCGAACCGGGGGTAGCCACTTGGACTTCCAGATCAAGCCTAGCGCCGTGTACGTCCTCACCGCCTGCCTGGCGGCCGTCACCCTCATCCTCACCACCCACTTCGGCCTGCTACAAGAGGACCCGCTCTCCAACCCCGCCGGCGACGGTACCGTCTGGGCCGGGCCCAGCACCGATCACGGACCCCTCGACACCTCCGAGCGCCTGCTCCTCTGGCACTCCGAAGCCACCAGCCCCGTCTCCGGCCCACTCATCGCCTACGCCGGACGATCGGCCACGAGCTCATCGGACATCCTCGTCGTCCCCGCCGCCGGAGGAATGGCCCGCAATCTCACCCGTCACCCCGCCCGAGACACCCTTCCCACCTGGTCGCCCGACGGGTCGCAGATCGCCTTCATCCGGTACGATGACCACCACCACTACGTGTGCGTGGCTGGCGTCCAAGGCGGCCCACGTCCCCGGGCCCTCTCCGGCCCACTCAAGGGCGCATGCGAGGTGGCGTGGCATCCGTCGGGTAACCGGCTGGCCTACAGGGGCACCGATCCCGAAGGCCCGTCGAAGATCCGTCTCGTCTCCCTCGATGGCGTCACAACGACTATAGGTGATGGGGCCTTCCGCGACCAGGAGCCCCAGTGGTCGCCCTCGGGCGACGCCCTCGCCTTCGTACGCTTCGACGGCAGTCAGTCCCGCATCATGCTTGCCGGCCCGAGCGGGGAGGAAGCCACCCCGCTCCTCTCAGACCCCGGCCATTACCAGGGCCTGGCCTGGAGCCCCGATGGCCGGTCCCTGGCGGCCGTTCACGTGGTCCAAGGGCAGCCCCACCGCATCGTCGTCCTGCAGCCCGATACCGCCCAGGGCAAGGTCTTCGATGTGGACCAATCCCTTCGACCCCGGCTCAAGTGGACTCCCGACAGCCGGAAGCTCGTGGCCGCCGCGGAGGGGAAGCTGGACTGGGACGTAGTGCTCGTTGACGCGCGGACCGGTCGGGTTGAGCCGGTGACCGAGGGCATGGCCCAGCGGTGGAGTGCCGAGACGGCGCGGGGCCACACGGATCTCCGCCGCACGGCCATCGAGTACGAGGCCGAGATGGGCCCCAGCGGAGATGAGCTGCTCTTCCTCAGCGACCTCAGTGGCCCGCCCGTCGGTCTGTTCGTGATGACCCTGGACGGCCGTGGAATCAAGCAGCTCGCGAGTGACGTGACGGCCGCCACATGGCAGCCCGTGCCTACCCCGTGAGCACCACGGGCACCACCATGACCTCGGCGTGCCCCGCCCGGGTGATCTCCACGGCGGCCCGGATCGGCCCCTCGAGGGGCTCCTCGGTGGACAGGTGGAACGCCACGGAGCCCTCGCAGGGGAAGGGCGCCTGCTTCACGTGGACCGAGGCGAAGGGCGCCGGATCGATCTCGATCCCCTCGGGCAGGTACCACTTAATGCGCAGCGTGGCCGGGATCTTGTAGCGGTTGGTCAGCTTGAGCGTGACGGACCGGGCTTGCCCCGGCTTGAGCGATGGGTCGCCGCCGTAGTCCACCACTACGTCGAAGAAGGCGAAGCGGTGGCGGGTGCCGCCCAGCGCCGAGTACGGCGCTTGTCGCCGGTCGTGCCCAGCCAGGCGTGGCAAGCCGGCCAAGTCGGTGGGCGCGTCGGACAGAGCGATGCCGCGTCGGATTCGGCCGAGGACCTGGCGTGCCATGGCTTCGGTTCGGGCCGTCAGGTCATCCACATTCTGGGGAAGCTGATTGCCGAGGAAGCCCAGCTCACCCAAGTTCAGGCATGCCGTCTTGATGGTGCGGCCGATGGGCTCGATCCACTCCTCGGGTATCGCCTCGGCGCCATGGATGATCCCCCAGATGGCGCCCACCGTCGCCGCCGTACAGTCCGTATCCTCGCCGCAGTTCACGGTGGTGCAGAGCGTGCTGGCGAAGTCGCCCTCGCCGTAGAGAAGCCCGAGAACGACCAGAGCCACGTTCGACGGCGCGTCCCAACCCAGCTCGCCCTCGTGGAATCCCTTGGCGCGGTCCTCCTCACTGGTGCACCATTCGTACCCCATGTGAGTGCTGCCTCGGAACTCGCCCAGCAGGCGGTCCCGGGCATCGCGCCAAGGCATGCCCGAATCGTACGAGTCGATCACCTGGCGCACGGCCCTCGCGATCCCGCAGTCGCCGGGTATGTAGGAGAGCCCGATGTCGATCAGCTCCCGCAGGTCGCCCTGCACGAAGGCAGCGCTCTCCAGGGCCGCGCAGAACACCTCGCCGAAGAGCCCCTCGCCGTCGCCGTGATCGAGAATGCCGTCCTCGTACGCGTACCTCGCCGCCACGTCGGGGCATCCGGGGGCGACACAGCCCCAGATCTCCGACCGGATGAAGCATCCGCAGCTATGCTTGTAGGGGTTGTTCAGGCTGCCGGACAGGGGTGGCATCAGTCCGGTCTGGAGGTTGATCTTGGCGTTGCCGTACTCGCACCAGTGGGGCGTCACGTAGAGCAGCCAGTACTCGGCCAGGGCATGGGCGTCGAGATCGGGGCCCATCTCCTCGAGGGCCACCAGCCACAGAAGCTGGATGTCCAGGTCGTCGTTGGGCAGGGGCTCGCCGCCCAGGTCCTGGGTATAGAAGGACACGTCGTTAATCTGCCGGCGCCACTCGAAGGGCGCCCCCAGGGTACCCCCGATGTTCTTACCAAGCCAGCATCCCAGCACCTTAGTGCGGTACTCCGGGGCATTGAGGTTCATCTGCGTCACTCCGTCAGATCGAGACTAGTGGACCACCTTGGGCCAGTATCGCTCTTCGTCGAAGTGGGGGCTCTTGCCCTCCGTGTGGCACGTGAGGCAGGTTGCGGCGGTGAGGGGCTCTAGGATCTCGTGGCCCTGGGCGGTAGCGGGACCGACTCGGTGGCAGGCCACGCACGAGACATCGGGCAGCCGGGCGGCCTCGGGCTCCAAGGGTGCCGCCGAGTGGCAGTCCCAGCAGTCGGGATCGAACTCCCGGTCCAGGTCTCGGAGCGTCTGGGCGGCCGAGGCGTGGGGGGTCGCCTGCCACTGCTCAAGCTGCTCGGCGTGGCACGCGCCACACGCCTGGGGCTGGGCGGACTCATCCACTCCCGCCGCCAGAATACGCTCCCGCTGCTCGGCCTGCACTTCGTCCTGGTAGTCGGCGATGAGTGCCGATACTTGGGGGCTCTCCAGGATCTGGTCATCCATCGGGATGAGCTGGGGCTCAGCCGATACGGGCCGAAGGTCCTCATCGAGCCGCAAGGTCAGCCGGCCGACCCACTCGCCGTTCTGGCCGGCGGAGACGATCCAGGTGTCATCCGCTCGCTCGGGCACCTGAAGCGACCGTCCCTCGTGGCCACACACGATCACGTCCACGTCCTCGACGGCCTCGGCGAGAGCTCGGGCATCCTCGACGTAGCCGTGGTAGAGCACCACGACCAAGGAGGTGGACGGCGCCACCGAGGCGACTTCGGCTCGGACGCGCTCGAGGGGATCGGCCAGGGCCACGCCCTCGGGAGCCTCGCCATCACCGAAGGCGAAGGCTCGGGGGGAGGTGACCGACACCACGCCCACGCTCACGCCGCGCCGGTCGATGATCTGCGCCGAAGGCTCCACGCCGTCCACGGCGGCATTGGCCGAGACGTAGGGCATTGGCGAGCCCTGCATCAGCGCGGACAGCACATCAGCGCCATAGGTCAGGTCCTGATCGCCAATGGCGATGGCGTCGTAGTCCATGACCTCGAAGGCCTTCTGGATGTACTCGAACTTGGTCCAGTCCTGGGTGGCCCCGAGCACGTCGCCGCTGTCGACCACGATGGAGGCGGGGTACATGTCCCGGAGCTCTGCTATGGCCCCGGCCTGACGGGTAAGGCCGCCGTAGGGGTTGCCGGGGCAGCGGCATGCTTCGAGCTGCCCGTTGGTGCTCCCCGTGTAGACGATGGTGAGGGACGTGGGCGCCAGCCCGATGCGGTCTGCTATCGTGAGGGCTGTGTCGGCGCCGGCGATGTCGGCCACCTCGCGGTTCTCGTAGAGCAGCAGGCAGTCACCGTACACGCCCATCTGGGCCTGGGACTGGGCATCCCGGTAGAGGGCGTCCAAGATCCCGCCCGGTGCCGTCGCCTCGGCGCGGATGGCCTGGGGATCGAGGCCCGCCCGCTCCAGCGGCGCGTCCCAATAGCTGCTGTTCCCGGCGGCCAGCCGGGCCTCCAAGTACGCCGCCATGGCGTCGGGATGATCCCGCCACACAACGGCCTGGCGCGCCGCTTCCTCGATCTCCGCCACGCCCCCCTGGGCGGCCAGGTCACCCGACTCACTGAGGCTCAGGGCGGGGTGGAGCTCGACCTCGTACGCGGCCCGGTCGCCCGCTCGCTCCAGGAGAGAGAGCACGGTGGTCACCGCCTCCAGGGCCGGCGGATACTGGCAGCGGTAGTAGAGATCGATACGACCCGGCTCGCGCTCGCGACCCACCATCAGGCCCGACGAGGTATGCTCGGGGAGGACCATGTAGTACTCCCCGGTCCGCGTCAGAGCCTGGGAGATCTGCTCCAGGTTCGGGCGCTGCTCAAGCTGATCGGCGGGCAGGAAGAAGGCGGGGAGCCATCCCACCTCCGCCATCTCCGACAGCCGGCGCCCCTCCTCGCTATCGTAGGCCACCTCCCGTGGCTCGAGCCCCGGCATCAAAGCGGCGAGATCGCTCACCAAGGGCCGGTGACTCGTCAAGGCGGCCTCCTCGGAGCCGACCACGATCAGCTCCAGGGGCGTGGGATCCTCGTACTCGCAGCGAGCGTCGCCCGTTCCGGCATCCCGGCAATAGCCGATCTGACCCGGCTCGAGGCAGTCGCCGTGATCGGTGCACTCGGGCACTCCCGCGCAGCGCTCCCCGCGAAGCTGGTCGGGGAGAGTCCAGCAGAACGTCCGGAGCAGGGCGGGGGCGAAGTTGTCGTCCTCGTACTCGATGTTGTTCAGGTAAAGGGTGGGCGTGCCGGGGATCATGAAGCGGCGAGCCCGGTTGGCGTGGGCTAGGAGCATCCGAGTGACTTGCTCGGAAGTCGCGTGCTCCCCGACGACCTCGGGGTCGATACCCTGGGCCTCCATGACGGCCGTGGCTTCGGCCCCCGGTTGCACGGCGCGCAGGGCAGCGTACCGGGTCACGGCCTCCCGCCCATAGAGGACCTGGATGGCGATCTCGCGGCGGGCCTCGGCGACGGCTTCGGGCCCGAAGGTCGACACGAACTGACCGGTCTCATTGTCGTAGTGAACCACATGCCATCGGCGGACCTGGACGCGATCCTCGCCGAAGAGACCCAGGGCCTCACGTAGCTGGGGCTCCAGCTCCAGGCAGTAGCCACAGCCCCAGGCGGTGTACGAATCGAGCACCAGCCGCGGCCCCTCGAGGGTGTCCTTGCGCTCCAGCCACTGGGCGACACGCTCCGCCTGCCCGGGGTCGTCGGGCACGCTGGGGTCCAGGGGAATCTCGCGCAGGCGGTACTCAGCGATCTCGGCTTCATCCACCCGGAGATCGAGGCGAGACAGGGCCCGGCCCTCCAGGCTGAACTCACCGATGATGGCCTCGCCGACCTTGTCCACAAGGCCGCCCGGACGGCGGTAGTGAGCATTGAGGAAGATGTCCACATCGGGCACCGACTCGGCCAGGAGGCGGGTGCGGTCACTGCCCAGGTGAGAGAGGACCACCATCAGGTCGACTTGGCCCCGGATCTCGTCCACCACCGAGTGGACGCCTTCGATGGGGTCGCCCACCTGGGCCCACATGGCCTGGCGCGGATCGCCCAGGGCGTAGAGGTCCAGTGGTGTGGCGGCGGTGATCCCCACGGTGACGCCCCCGACCTCGGTGATGAGGTACCGCTCCACGCCCGCCTCACGGGCGGGCTCCTGGCCCATGTTCGCCGAGAGGAAGGGCGCGCCACCCAGCTCGGCGGCTCGGGCCAGGAACTCGGGCCCCCACTGTAGCTCCTCATCGCCCACGGCGTAGGCGGCGTAGCCCATGTCCGCACAGGCCCGGAGGTGGACCTCGGTGCGTGCCTGGTCGACTACGGGTCCCTCGGTGTACTCGTCGTACGCCGACCCGCCGAACTGACCCCCCGCATCCAGGAGCAGTGTGGGCGTGAGTCCGCCCCGGCGCACCTGCTCGATCATGTGGGCCCGGCGGGCGATGCCCCCGTCCTTGCTCACGACGCAGTCGCAGGGGGTGACCATGGCGTGGGTCTCGCCGGTGTACGCGATAGTGATGTCTTTGACGTCGGCGCCGACGGGCAGAGCTGGCAGCAAGGCGAAGAGGCAGAGCGCCCGGGCGACCCGGGCGCCGGGAATGGTCATCGTGTGGGTCCTTCGCTCCCCCGATGCGGGGTTATTGGGGATCCGCGCAGCAGCGGAATCCGACGTAGTCTCCCTTAAGGACGGGGTGCTTCGGTCCTCCCGTGCTACAGTCGAATCCATCGAGCCGCTGGTCGCGGAAGGACGCGCCGCGGATGTCCACGGTGGTGTCCTCGGAGCCCCAGCCGCTCCCGATGTACTCGCTTACATTACCGATCATGTCATAGAGCCCGTACCCGCTGACGCAGTAAGGGCGGGACCCGATGCGCTCGGGGTGGGCGTCCTCCCCCATCATGACGCCGATGTTGCAGGCGCCCCGCACGGGACGGTCGCCGTACGGGAAGCGGTGCCCGTCGGGCCCTTCGCAGCCGGCCTCCCACTCGTCGGGCTCACAGAGGCGCTTCCCCTTGCCCCCGCACCAGCCCGCGGCGCCGAACTGGTTGATGTCGGTTACGGGCTTGGCACCCACGATGTTGGGCGCCTCGTAGATGTCGATGCATACCCGGTCCTCGACCAGGCGCATGCCCGCGGGACACTTGGGCTCCGGGGGCACGCTCTTCATGAAAAGAGTGTCATCGGCCTGGCCACCCATTAGGGTAGGGGTCTGGGCGCCGCCCTCGGCCCCCTGGAAGGCCTGCTGAGCCGTCGCCGTGGTGAAGGCCACCAGCTCCTTGATGGAGACGTTCGAGTCGGCGGGCTCAGTGTCGGCCATGCCCGTGATGGCGTTGGTCAGGCAGAACCCCAGCAGGGGACGCTCCAGGGACTCGTCGTTGAGCTCCTGGCCCGGCGAGACGGCCGAAAGCAGGAGGCAGCTCGCGGCCAGAGGCTCGAGGACGTTCCCGGGGATGGCCAAATCCTCGGGAGTGCCCTCGGGCTTGAAGGCGCTCCAGGGCGAAGTGTCGAGGATCAGCAGCTTCTTGCCGGCGGGAATGGCCGCCATGTACTCGGCGAGCTGCTCCACCGTCAGCGCCGTACTGGGCAGGTCATCCAGGTCGGCGTTGTAGGGGCAGACGTAGATGGTGGGAGCGCCCTCTTCGCTCGCCTGGGCGACCATGGTCAGGCAGAGGTAGACGAAGACCTCGTCGGTCTCGGCAGCGGTCTGACAGAACTCCAGGGCGCCTACCAGGTTCGCCCGGCTCGCCTGCCCGCCCGAGAGGGCGCCCACATGCTCCATGGGCACGGCGCCGATGTCGGGGTTGGCGAACCGCTCGGCGGCGATGAAGGCATAGGTCTCCCCCTCGACGCGGCCGGGGATGTCGAAGTCCTCGTACTCGTTCACGCCCGCACATACGGCGAAGCGCTGGGCTTCCTGGGCCCACACCCCCGTCGCAAGCAACCCGAGTAAGATGGACCCTAGCCACACACGTTTCATCTGCCGTCACCTTCCCGTTGGCGGCGGCCTGAAGATGGCGCGCCACTCGGTCGTATGGATACACTAGAGACAGGGGCGATTCGTTTGGCACGAGCAGGCCGGTCCAAGCCGTGGGTGCGCATCGGCTCTCTCGTCGGGCTGCTCATCGTCGCTCCCTTCCTGCTCTACGCCGCGGTGCGTCTGTACGGCGCCTACATGGATCAGAAGGCCGCCGGAAACCGTGAGATCTGCCTCGACAACCTAAGGGTCATCGGAACCTTGCTCCGATCGTACGCCCTGGATCACGATGACCGCCTGCCTCCCGCCGACCGCTGGGAGGACGTACTCCTTGAAGACACGGGAGACCCCCGAGTGTTCCAGTGCCCCTCGGCTCCCAAGGGCACCCGGTCCGGCTATGCCTACTTCGCCGACCTCTCGAGCGGCTCCCTCGCCAACCTGATCTCCCCCGCCGACGTGCCCATGGTGTACGACTCACCCAAGGGCACGTGGAACGCACGGGACAGCTACCCGGAGCTGCCCAGCCCGCCTCGCCACGGCGGACGCAATCATGCCCTCATGGCCGACGGCTCGGTGCAGCGCCTCGCACCTTTCGACGTCTGGGTCGGCGCCCGGTTCCAGGATGACGGCGAGGGCGGGCCGGGCGAAGTGAAGACACTGCCGGGCCATACGGGCCCCAGCGTGCTGTTCCAAGCCCAGACGCCCATCGCCTTCCGGACCGAGCACGGCATCGAGTGGACGGCTCGGGAGCTGCCGGACGGGTACCTGTTCGTGGGCCCCGCGGAGTCGGAGATCCTGACCCGGATTCGCTGGCCGGGCGAGGGAGAGGGGCTCCCTCCCCTACCGCCGACGGCTACTATCGAGGACCGGTACCCGATCGCCATGGCTCCCGACCCGGGCCAGTACTCGGTCATAGGTGAGGCGATGGAGTATGTGGATGGCGACGTCCGGGTGCTTCGGATCGAGCTGCCCATGGATCCGGCCATGGTGGCCACGGTGCGGGTGCCCACGGCCGCTGGGGAGGAGCAGCTCGGCGAGGCCTGCCTTCCCCTCACGGCTCTCAGGCGGGTCGAGACATCGGGCCCATAGCCGCTATAATGCCCCCGAGTCCCGCTCCATCACGAGGAGGCGCTTCATGCATCGCTGGCCGATCGGACTGCTTCTCGCCCTCATCGCCATTCCCGCGGCTCTGGCCCAGAGCGGGCCCTTGCCCGACGTTCCCCGCGACCATCCCGCGGCATGGGCCGTGGCCACCTTGTGGCGGGCCGATGTCGTCCGCGGCGGTCCCGACGGCCTGTTCCACGGGGACGAGCCCATCACCGAGCTGGAAGCCATCGTTCTGGCCGCCAGGTTGAGTGCCGCGGTCAACAACGAGTACCTCATCCGGGATGACTGGACCGTGGATCAGTACCTGGCGCGGTACTGGGAGTCGGACTACCCCGCTCGCGGGGGCGTGCCCCTGCCCGCGGGGCATTGGGCCGCTATGGAGTGGAACTACCTGGCGTGGGTGACCCCGCGTGAGCTGGAGCTGCTCGATGGCTGGCCGCGGCCGCTACCCACCCGGTACCAGGCGGCCCTGTCCGCGGCCCGGGTCCTTCTGGCCACCCGGCGCGCCGTGCGTGAGGGCATCGCCGACACCTATGCCGAGACGATGCTCCCCGATACAGCGATCAACGACACCCTCCCGCTGGACCAAGTGCCATGGGAGGAGCATATGTCCGAGCACGGCGAGCCGCCCATGCCGGTCGAGGGAGCCGGGGGCGCCCAAGCCGGTCCGATGCAGCCCCCGCCGCCCCCGGCCGAGATGATGTCCGGGCCCGGCGGGGATGGCTAGGCCGGCGAGAGCATTCAGTGGCTGGCATCCTCGCACTCGCAGGGGGAGGCGCCGCACCGGGGACAGCCTCCGGCGTACCGCTGGGCCGCCTCCTCCAGGCTGACGCCCGCCATGTTCGCGAGACTGGCCAGCCACGCCAGACAGTCGCTGAACTCGTGGGCTAGCTCCTCGGGCTTGCCGTGGCGCAGCGCTCCGGCAAGCTCACCGACCTCCTCCACAAGCCACGCGTAGCTCTCGAACAGGCCGCGCCTGCTATCCTTGTCCAGGTAAGTCTCACCGATGCTGTCCTGAAACTCGCGAAGGGTCACGGCCTACCTCCAAGCGCGCGAGCTGCTACTTGTTCCCCTTGGCCAGGCCTTCGCCGACCAGGTACCGGTAGCTGTCGGCCACGGCGGTCATCATGTCGTCCGCGCAGTGGTCCAGCTCCACGATCAGCCACTGACATGCGTCGGGATCGATGGCGCCGATGATGGCGGGCATGTCCATCTTGCCCTTGCCCACGGCGGTATGGGGATCGGGCCCATCGTCGCCGGTAAGGGGGCCATCCTTGACGTGCAGGAGTGGGATCCGCGAGCCGTACTGCTTGATGGTCTCAACGGGATCGACCCCACCGTACCGGCACCAGTACACGTCAAGCTCGGAGTGGAGATCGGGCGCCTCATCCATGAGGATCTGGTAGGGCGTCTTGCCGTCGAACTGTCGGTCGAACTCCCACCAGTGGTTGTGGAAGGCCACCTTGATGCCGTGGGGCTTCATCAGCTCGGCCGCTTTCTGGAAGGCCGCGGCGCATTCCCTGACCGAGTCCAGGCTCTCCATCTTGTCGGCCCCGAACCCCGTCACCATAACGTCGTTCCCGAGGAGCCGGCACTGAGCCACGGCATCGTCGACCGTCTCCTCGGTGGGCATGCCCATATGGCTGCTGCACACCTTCACGCCCGCCTCGTCGAACAGGGCCTTGGCCTCCTGTGGCGACAGGCCCTGGAGGCCTGCGGGCTCGACGCCCACATAGCCGATCTCTCCTACCTGCTTGACGGTGCCTGCGAAGTCGTCCTTGGCGAGCTCGCGAACGGTGTAGAGCTGTAGGGCGATGGGTTTCATCTCGCGCCACCTGCCGTTTCCGGGGGTTGGGATCGTGGGGCGGAGGTTCGCATGGGAATGGCCGCGGCCCTGCCCGGCGTCGAAGTCGCTCCCACCGGCCCGGGTGGGGGCCCCGCCTCGCACGAGGGGGAGGCCCTCCCGCGCTCCGGCCCGAACCTGGCTCCTCGCGGCGGGAGGAGAGCATTCATGAGTGAAGCCAAGACCGACATCTACATCGGGAGCATTCTCCTGGAGCGTAATCGCTGGAAGCCCGGCAAGATCCCCTCGTACCGAGTCAGCGAGTGGATCCCACGGTTCCAGGCCGCGGGGTTCGATGGCATCGAGCTGTGGGAGCACCACGCGACCCTTGCACCCGCCGATGAGCTAGCGGCACTGGTCGCCTCGCCTCTGCCCATCGCGATCTTCAACGAGTACTCTTCCTTCGACCAGCCCGTGGACGAGAACCGCTGCCTATCGGCCCTGATGACGCACCATCTCGGCGCGGGGGGCGTGAAGTACAACCTGGGCAATGAGCCCGCTCTGCGGGACACCTACATGGCCGCCCTGCGAGACTGGGCGGCTCGGTTGCCGGAGGGCTGCCGTATCCTCTGTGAGTGCCATCCCGGCAACGTGATGGACGATCCCCGTTTCGTGGCCGACTTCCTCGGGGAGCTAGGTGGGCCCGGCTTCCAGGCCATGTGCCATCCCTTCAGCGTGCCCCTGAAGGAGCTGGAGGAGTGGCTGGACGTCACCGGTGACCGCACCACCCACGCCCATGTGCAGCTCCGGGACGCTCAGAACGCGATGCATCACCTGGAGTACGATACCGCCTATGCCCGCGACGTGCTGGCCCTGCTGCGGTCCAAGGGCTTCTCGGGGACCTTCACCGTGGAGTTCACCGAGACCACCGGCGCGGCCGAGGAGGACATGAGTGTCCTCTGGGAGTACGCCGTCCGGGACCTGGCTTTCCTTAGGGAGAACTGGCAATGAGGATGCGCCACATCGCGGCCGGCGAGCCGGTGCCCCGGCTGTGGTCGCCCCTGTTCATGGATGCGCTGCGGGAGCTGGGCGAGCTGGACATCGTGCGCGATGGGGCCAAGCTCGAGGACGCCCGCCGGCTCGCCCTGATGGCCGAGCCCGACGTGCTTCTGACCGGCTGGGGCGCCTCGCCGGTGCCCATCGCCCTCGCCCAGGCGCCGGGCAATGTGAAGTACGTCTGCCATGTGACGGGGTCCGTGCGCGGCACAATCCCCCTGGAGATCATCGAGGCGGGCATCCCCGTGAGCAACTGGGGCACCGCGCCCGCCCACATGGTCTCCGAGGGGGCCATGGCGCTGCTGCTAGCCAGCCTGAAGGACATCCACGCCCGCGTCATGTCCACCCGGCGGGGCGAGTGGGGCCTGGACATGCACACCCATGGTGGCACCCTCCGGGGCCTGAAGGTGGGCATCTATGGATGTGGGGCCATCGGCCGGACCTTCGTGGAGATGCTGCGGCCCTTCGGTGCCGTCATCACCGTGCATGACCCGTACATCGATGATGTGCCCGAGGGCTGCCTGCGCGCCGATTCCCTCGAGGACCTCTTCGAGGACATCGAGGCCCTGGTGATCCATGCGGGGCTCAGCGATGAGACCAAGGGCGCCATCTCCGCCAAGCTGCTGGCCCGCCTCCCGAGACACGGCGTGGTGGTGAACACGGCCCGGGGCGGGATCATCGATCAGGACGCCCTGTTCGCCGAGCTGGAATCGGGCCGTCTACGTGCGGGCCTGGATGTGCTGGAGCCCGATCGACTTCCCGACGCCCATCCCGCCCGCCAGTGGGAGAACGTGATCTTCACCTCCCATCAGGTCGAGCGGGAGTGGCCCGACGACGACCTCCCACCCAAGAAGCTCCTTCCCATGCACGAGGTGTGCCTGGAGAACCTGCGTCGGTTCCGGGCCGGCGAGCCGATACTCTATGCCATGGACCGCGAGCGGTACCTCAGGAGTACTTAGCGGCGGCACAGGGACTCGCGAGCCGCTCGCCGAACCTTTGTGTATCTGTCTGTCTGGAACACGGGACTTAGTCCCCGGAGGTGAGGGTGCGGTGTCTATGAAGGGCACGGCTTGCGCGTGGGCTCTCGGCATCTCTCTGCTTTTCGCCGCGGGATGTGCAACGACCGGCGGCGCGCCCGACCCGACGATCCCCTCACCGACGAGCCTGAGCGCCGCTGCCGGCGATGGTGCGGTGGCCCTCTCCTGGTCGGCGCCCACGGGCGCAGCGGTGACGGGCTACCAGGTCTACCGATCGACGACGGCGGGGGCGGGCTACACGCTGCTCACGACCACGAGCCTGGGTGCCCAGACGACCACCTACACCGACTCCACAGTAGTCAACGGGACCACCTACTACTACGTCGTCAGGACCGTCACCGCCGACGGGCAGAGCGGCGACTCGGGCGAGGTCTCCGCCACGCCTACCGCCGCGGGAGCGGGCGGCGGGGGAGGCTCCGGCGCCTCGGGCGAGCCCTCCTGCACCCCCGACACCAGCCCCGAGCCCGCGGCCCAGGGCGACTACCGGCACTGGACCTTCGACGCCGGCGCCTCGGTTCGAGGGCTGGCCTTCTCCGAAAACGGCCGGCGGCTCGTGGTGGGCGACCAAGCGGGCAAGGTGCAGATGTTCGGGCACACCTCAAACAAGCCTGTCTGGACGTACCAGGCCACCGAGACCCAGGCCCAGTTCAACGAGGTGGCCATCTCCGCCGATGGGCGGACCATCGTGGCCACCGATGAGCTCTCGAAGGTCTACCTTTTCCAGTGCGACTCCGAGACGCCCGTCTGGACCTACACCTCACCCGACACCTCCGACCAGCTCGTGGATGTGGACATCTCCGCCGATGGCAGCGTGATCGTCGCGGCGAGCTACTCCCGGGTGTACGTGTTCGACTGGGGCAGCGCGTCTCCGCGGATCGTCTTCGCGCCGACCATCTCCCAGGGCGGCTGGCTGACCACGGTCCGCGTGTCGGCCGATGGCGGAACCATCGCCGCGGGGACCTGGATCAGCGACACCTCGGGCGCCGAGGTCTTCGTCTTCGACCGGACTCAGCTTCTCTGGAGTTACCAGACCCCTTACGCGAGTCAGTCCTCCAATGAGATCGAGATGCCCCTGGATCTCTCCGATGACGGCACCCGGCTCGCCATGGGTGGCTCGGACAAGAAGATCCACTACTTCAGTGGCGGGCCCAGCCCACTCTGGTCGTACGCCGCTGGGAGCGGCACCGCGGACAGCGTGTGGTCACTGGAGATGTCCGGCGATGGCTCGGCGGTGTTCGCCTCGGCGGGTGAGGACAAGGTGGTCTACCTCTCGGCCGAGAGCCAGGGATCACCGCTATGGACATTCAACGGGAACTACGGCCCGGCCAACAGCGCCATCTTCGGTCCCGCCGATCCCTACTCCGGCGGCAACGGCCCCACGGGCGATTGGGGCATCGGCGCGTACCGGGATACCGTGGCACTGTCCGACTCCGGCGATTACATGGTCGCCGGCCCCTGGAACTCGGGGTACATGTTCAGCCTGTTCCGAGGGGTGGACCGGCCCTTCCGCGCCTACCCCGCGTCCAGTGCCACCGATAGCACCAGCGTGGTCGCCATCTCGGGCGATGGCGCATGGGTCGCCATGGGCACCACGGGCGGCGAAGTGCTCGTTTGGGAGGTGGCGCCGGCGGTCATGCTCGAGCTGACCAGCCCGCCGGTCACCATCAGCATCCCCGGCATCGGCCCCATCGTGGACCTGGACGACCTGCGCTTTGACCGGCACCTGATCAAACCGGGGCGCGGCGGCGACTTCACCGAGAAATGGTCCATCTGGGCCCTGGTGGGAACCACGCCCATTCCGCCCGAGGCGGCGTGGCTCGTCAGTGGCGGCGACTTCGATAAGGAGCACGACCGGAACCTCAGCGACGGCAACGTCATCGACGAGTCCAGCGAGACCATGGAAGTCCCGCGGATGTACTCGGCGAGCCTGACGACCATCTCCGGGTTCATCTTCCGGATCGAGCTGACCGACGATCCATCGGGCGTGCGCACGAGCGATGAGGGTGCCTTCTTCGCCGATGTCCAGGTAGCAACGCCGTAGCAGCCCGGGTGGAGGAGAGAGCCGGGGTCGATAGGCGGGCCGACCGTCTGCCTTGGGGCGAGCCGCGGGCGCCTCGGGCGGCGAGCAATGGTGCTGACCTTCCCTACTTGGCCCGCCACAGGAAGATGATCCCGAGGCCGAGGAACAGCACATTCTGGCCCCACGCCGCCCAGAAGGGATCCATGCGTTCGGCCAGGCCCAGCACCTTGCCCCATGACATCATCAAGTAGTAGCCGAAGATCATGGTCAGGGCGATGACGGTACCGGCGAACCCGCCGCGGCGCCCGAACCTTAGCGACAGCGGGGCCCCCAGAGTCACGAAGACCAAGCTGGCGAAGGGAACGGAGAGTTTGGCGTGTAGCTCGTAGAGCTGCCGGTTCGGGGTCTGGCCCGATGCCCGCAGCTCCTTGATCCGCTCGTACAGCTCCCGGAAGCCTACCTCATCGGCGGCGTTCTGGCGGGAGAATGTCGCGCTGGAGATCTCCCGCAGGTCCATCATCTGCGTCTCGGCCCGGCCGCATCGCTCCACGTCGCCATCCTCATCGATGCTGATGAGCTTCACGTCGGTCATGTAGACACGGTCGTTGTCGAAGCTCGCTTCATCGGCCAGCCAGATGTCGGGATAGCCCGAGCCGAGGGATCGGAGCACCACCGTATCACGCATAGTCCCCTGGCCCACATCCACGCCCCGGGAGTAGAAGATGAAGCCCTTCGAGCCCCGCAGCAGCATGTTGGCCTTGGGCGCGAGCTGCGACTGCTGGAGGAGCACCTGCTGGGCCGATTCGTTGCTGATCCGGCTACTCCAGGGAACCAGGGTCTCATTGATCCCCAGGGCCACCAGGGAGCACAGCAGGCCCGAGACCAGGTAGGGCGCTAGCACCCGCCACGGCGACACTCCGACGGCCTGCATGGCGATGGTCTCCCCCTCCGAGGTCAGCCGGGCAACGGTCAGGCAGCAGGCGAAGAGGTACGACATGGGAATGGCCAATACGATGGAGAAGGGCAGCCGGAAGGCGAGGAAGAGGACGATCTGGAGCAGGGGGAAGTCCTGGTCCTGGGCCGCCTTCAGGAGCAAGAAGAGGAAGTTCCCCTCGATGAGGATGAGCATGGCGATCATCCATGTACAGAAGGGTCCCAGCATCTCCTTGACCGCGTACCAGTCCAGTTTGAGAGGCCGCCACTGCCTCACCTACGCCGACCTCCAGTACAGCAGCCCGCCAACGACGGCGAAGAGCAGGTTGCAGATCCACGCCCCGAACACGGGGTTCACCTGGCCCGCATCGGCCAGGATCTTCCCCCACGCCGTGACGGTGTAGTACACGAAGATGATGCCGATGGCCATCATGGCTCCGGTGAACCCCGAGCCCGTCCACCGAAGCACGATGGGCATGGCCACCAGGGCGAACATGAGCGTCGCGAAGGGTAGGGCCAGCTTCATGTGGATCGTGTGCATATGGAGGTTGATCGGGGAGCCGGTGGCGGCCAACACCTCGGCCCTATCCAGCAGCTCCCCGATGTACATCTCCTCCAGGGGCTTCTGATCCTCGTACAGATCCTGGATGATCCCGCCCAGGTCATAGGTGAGCTCCAGCCCGTTCTCGGTATCCACCTTGCGGCCCGCGGCATCGAAGCGGTGGCGGCGGGCTCCGGCGAGCCGCACCACTTCATTCTCCAGCACCCCGGTCGAGGCTGTGACCAGGGTGCGGTAGCCCGCGCTGTCTCGGTCCAGAACCATGATATTCCACATCTGGCCGGTGCTAGGGTCCAGCCGCTTGGCGAAGAAGATGTAGCCGCCTGGGCCGTCGATGAAAAGGTCGGACTCGGGGAACCGGCCGTGGGCGCCGAGCATGATGGTCTCGCTGGCCTTGCGACCCTCCTCGGCAGCCCACGGCACCAGGGTGTCGTTCAGGACCAGTGCGCCCAAGGAGAAGATCAGGCCGGTGCCGATGATGGGCAGAGAGAGCCGGCGGGGGCTGAGTCCACCCACGCGCAGGGCCACGATCTCGCCATCCCGGTTCATCCGGTTCACCGACAGGCACGCGGCAAAGGCGAAGGCCATGGGGATGGACATGATCAGGCCCCACGGCAGACGACTGGCCACGAAGATGAGCACCTCGCGAACGGGGATGTCCCGCTGGCCCAGATCCCGCAGCACCTGGAACACGAAGCTGCCGGCGATCATCACCAGCATGCCCAGCATCCAGGCGAAGAAGGGCATCAGAAGCTGCCGCGAGATGTACCGGTCGAAGATGCGGATCACGAGGGCCCTCCATGGAGATGGACGATTCCGAGGGCCACCCTTTTGAGCCTACTCGGCGGGAGGGCTGAGAAGCGAGAGGATCTCCTCGGGGCCGTCGTGGACCCGGGCGAAGCCCGCAGGGGTGAGGGTCTCCGGCGGCAGATCTCGCTCGATGGCGGCATCGGGATCGGCGCCTGCGGCGAGTAGGGTGTCCACACAGTCGGCGTGCCCCCGGGCCGCGGCCAGGGCCAGAGGCGTCACGCCCTCGAAGGTGCCGGTAACGGGGTTGACCACGGTGATCGGCGTGTCCACCTCCGACGCCTCGTCCAGCAGTGCCATCAAGACCACCGCCGACCCGTCCACGGCGGCGGCGGCAAGGGGAGTGAGCCCATCGAACTCCACGCCCGAGTCCTCTATCACCGTGGAAGGCAGGTCGGGATCAGCCCCCAGGCTGAGTAGCAAGGCCGTGGCCGGTCGCTGCCGGCGGCCGACGGCATACAGCAGGGGGGTACCATTGACGTACCCCGAACCGCCGGGGTGGGAGAGATCGAAGCTCAGGTTGGGGTCCGCGCCCGCCTCCACGAGCAGCCGTACCGACTCCAGGTGGCCGGCGCCCAGGGCGTTGGAGAGGGCCGTGGCCCGCTCCCAGAGACTCCCGCCGGCCTCCTCGACGGCGAAGGTGGCGTTGGGATCGGCCCCCGCCTCGAGTAACAGGGCCGCGATCTCCTGCAGATCGGCCCCCGCGGCCACGGCGAGGGGGGTGCAGCCGGTGGCCGTCCGCCCACCGGGCTCGATCCGCGTGAAGGTGGCGTCGGGATCGGCGCCGGCATCGAGGAGCCCGCGAACCATCCGCACATCCCCCGACTCCACGGCCAGGGCCAGCACCGGGGCGCCCTGATAGACGATCTCGCCCGATGTCTCGAAACTGTGTGGCGCATCCAGCGCCACGCCCCGCTCGACAAGCTTGCCGGCGGTGGTGTAGTCACTCACCGAGACGGCGTCGAACAACTGCTGAGGCTTGGGCTGGCAGCCGGCGACAGCGAAGAACAGCATTAGGACAGGAATGAGGCGCCTGTAGCGCAACGCGGGGGTCACCCCTCGGAGGGTCAGGATTCCGTGCCGTGAATCAGGCCCGATGCGAACTCCAGGCTCTTCCGGAGCCCGGGCACGCCATTCAGACCGTTGTATTCCACCGCGACCCAGCCGTCATAGCCGATCTCGTGGAGGATCTCGAAGATAGCATCGAAACCCACAATCCCATCACCCACGTCGGCATGCTCGTAGCGACCCGCGGTGATCCTATCAGACATATGCACATTCACGACCAGGTCCTTCACCGCCTCGAGAATCGGCACGGGATCCCGCTCCGCCATCACGGGGTTCGAGGAGTCGAAGTTCACCCGCATGGCCGAGCCACGCATCCGCTCCACGATGCGAAGAAACACGTCGGGATCGAAGCTCACATCGGGGTGATCCCAGTAGTAGTCCTTGTAGTGATCCTCGTAGGCGCACACCACGCCGGTGCCCTCGGCGTACTCTACCGACTCGGTGAACCCCTCGACGACCCACTCGACCGCGTCATCGATGTCCACACCAGGGTGCCCCTGGCCGGCGGTCATCCGTATGGTGGGGCAGCCCAGGTACGCGGCGGCATCGATGTGGCGCTTGAAGGTGTCGATCTCGTTGCGGCGGGTATCGGGATCGGGATGGGAGAAGTCGGGCCCCGAGCAGAAGGACGAGAACTCGATGCCCTGCTCGGTCACGGCCTTCTTCTGAGCGTCCAGCGTCCCGGGCTCCAGGTCATCGAAGTACTTGTAGTACGCCTCGATCCCCTCGGCGCCCAGGTCCTTGACGATCCCCGCTACCTCGCCCAGAGTACGGGTGCGGCGGATGGCGATATCGTCGAAGAAGATCAGCGGAACCACGGACATTCTCATGGCGGGCCTCCGTTCGTCCGGCGGAGGGTTCGACGGGCCCGGGGATGACGCCTTCCGGCGGAGTGGACGGGGGAATGGCCATGGCGATACTCAGGGGATGGCCCGGCTTGGTGGTAGCTCTCGCAGTGTGCTTCGCCGCCGCGGGAATCGGGGGCTGGTTCACGGCTAGGTCCGTCGGGGAGTGGTACGCCGACCTGAGCAAGCCCGCGTGGACCCCGCCCGACTCCATCTTCGGTCCCGTCTGGTCGCTCCTCTATGCCCTCATGGCGGTGGCGCTGTGGCTGGTCTGGCGGAAGGTGGATGAAGCGGATTTCGCCCTCCCCACCGTAGTCTTCGGCGTGCAGCTCGTACTGAACGTGGTCTGGTCCATGCTGTTCTTCGGGATCCGCCGGCCGGACCTGGCCTTCGCCGAGGTGATCCTCCTGTGGCTGGCCATCCTGGCGACGGCGGTGACCTTCTGGCCCCACTCGAGGCTGGCCGCGGCCCTGCTGACACCGTACCTGGCCTGGGTCGGGTTCGCATCGGCGCTGAACCTGGCGATCTGGCGGATGAACGGGTAGGGGCCCGCCGGGCGCTCGCAGCGCCCAGCGGGCCTGTGGAACGTCTGCCTAGTACGCCTTCGCGAACACCACTCTACCCGGCGAGTCGGCGCCACAGACCACGCACTTCCCGGCGCCCTCCAGCTCCTCGGGGATGCACCGGATGGTCGCCGTGGTGTCGTTCTTGACCGTCAGCTCGCACGTCGAGCCCTCACACCAGTGGGCGAGCCCGAAGCCGCCCTCATCCATGAGGGCCTTGAGATCGTCGTAGCTGTCGACTTCCTTGGTGTTGGCCTCACGGAAAGTCTCGGCAGCCTCGTACATGGCCTTCTGGGTCGCCGCTAGCCTGGCGACGAGAGCGTCGGCGATGCCGGCAAGGGGAAGTGGGCTTTTCGCGCCCGACACCCGCTCAGCGACCACACACTGCTCCTTGTCCAGGTCCTTGGGACCCAGCTCCATGCGGAGCGGCACGCCGCGCATCTCCCAATCGTTGAACTTGAAGCCCGGCTTGAGCTGGTCGCGCTCATCGACCTTTACCCGGATGCCCGCGGCCTTCAGGTCCTTGGCCAGCTCGTGGGCGGCGCCCAGGACCCGATCCCGGGTGTCGTCGCGGTAGATGGGCACGATGACCACCTGGATCGGCGCGACCTTGGGCGGGAAGCTCAAGCCCTTCTCGTCGCCGTGTCCCATGATGACCGTTCCCACCAGGCGGGTGGAGACGCCCCAGCTCGTGCCCCAGACGTACTCACGCTCACCCTTCTCGTTCTGGAACGTCACATCGAAGGCTTTGGCGAAGTTCTGGCCCAGGAAGTGGCTGGTGCCGGCCTGGATCGCCTTGCGGTCCTTCATCATGGCCTCGATGGCGAAGGTCTCGACGGCGCCGGCGAATCGCTCCATCTCGCTCTTCCGGCCCATGAAGACGGGCAGGGCCAGGACGTCCCGGACGAAGCTGCGGTAGAGGTTGACGATGGTCATCGTCTCCTCCATGGCCTCCTCCCGGGTGCCGTGGGCGGTATGGCCCTCCTGCCACAGGAACTCCCGAGTGCGGAGGAATAGACGGGGCCGTCGCTCCCAGCGCATGATGTTCGCCCACTGGTTGTACAGCAGCGGCAGGTCCCGGTAGGATTCGATCCACCGGGCGTAGGTCTGCCAGATGATGGTCTCGGAGGTAGGTCGGAACACCAAGCGCTCCTCGAGCTCCTTACCGCCACCATGGGTGACGTAAGCGCACTCGGGGGCGAATCCCTCGACGTGGTCGGCTTCCTTCTGGAGGTAGCTCTCGGGGATCAGGGCTGGGAAGTAGAGATTCTCGTGGCCCGTCTCCTTGAAAGCGTCGTCCAGAACCCGCACCATGTTCTCCCACAGCGCGTAGCCGTACGGCTTGATCGTCATGCAGCCGGCGACGGGCGACGACTCGGCCAGATCCGCCTTGCGCACGACATCCTGGTACCACTCGGGGAAGTCGGTGTTGATGTCCGCGATGAACCGCTCACTCTCCGATGACACGACCATCCGTCCTTTCCATGGGGCTACGGACCATCTCCGCCCCATCGTGGGCTTATCTTGACAGTCGAAGTGGGCCCTGTCTAGCTAGCGAAGGAGGCACGCCCCGGTGAGCCACCCCGACCGGATCCACCGTCGCTCCCGCGACGCCGAGGCCGTCGATGGCGAGTACGTGCTCTACTGGATGCAAGCCTCCCAGCGCGCCATCGGCAACCACGCCCTGGAGGTGGCGGTGCAGGAGGCTGGTCGCCTCAAGGTCCCGCTCCTGGTCGGCTTCGGGCTGACGGCCGATTACCCCGAGGCCCAGCCGCGGCATTACCGCTTCATGCTGGAGGGACTCAAGGAGACCGCTGCGGCCCTCCGCGAGCGGGGGATCGCCTTCGCGCTGCGGCTCGGTCTCCCACCCCAGGTCGCCCTGGAACTCGCCCAACAGGCCCGGCTCCTGGTGATGGACTGCGGCTACCTAAGGCATCAGCGGCGGTGGCGCGACCAACTGGCCGGGGCGGCGCCCTGCCCGGTGCTCGAGGTCGAAGCCGATGTGGTCATCCCCGCGTGGAAGGTCTCGGACAAGGAGGAGTACGCCGCCCGGACGATCCGCCCCAAGATCCACCGGCTGCTGGACGAACACCTCATCGCGGTTGATCCGGTCGAGGTGTCCGTTGCGGCGGGTGACATGGGCCCGGGCAGCGAGGACACGGACGACGTCGAGGCCCTGCTGGAGAGGCTCCACCTCAAAGGCGATGTCGACACCACGCCCCACTGCCCCCTCGGCGGACCATCTGTCGCCTACGGCAAGCTGGGCGGGTTCATCTCCGGCCGACTCCCCCACTACCACGACCGCCGCAGCGACCCCGCCGAGGAGTGGACATCGGGCCTCAGCCCGTACCTGCACTTCGGCCAGATCTCCCCCGTGGACGTGGCCGTGGCCGTAAGGGACGCCGGTGGCGAGGGTGCCGAGGACTTCCTGGAGGAGCTGATCGTGCGGCGCGAGCTGAGCATCAACTACGTGCTGCACAACCCCGTCTACGACACCTACGACGGCC
>WJIW01000255.1 GCA_014730065.1 Armatimonadia bacterium
GATCCGCCGGGTCGCCCTCATAGAAGATCTGGTGCTTCTCGGGCGGCAGGTAAGGGGTATGGGGGTCCCAGTAGTGCATCACCATGAAGAAAGGCTCGTCGGCATGGCCCCTGAGCCACGGGATGGCCCGGTTGTTGATGGTCTCCGAGGTGTAACCGAAATCATGGTAGCGAGTGGTGGAGTCCACCAGGAACTCGAATCCCCGGACGAACCACTGCTGGTACCGCGCTAGGCAGCAGAAGGAGGCCGTTGTGTGACCCGCCTTCCGGACCAGACTCGGCAGCCAGGGCGCGTCGGGCGGCAGCAGGTCGTCTCCCTTGTGGCTCACGATGCCGTGGGTGATGGGATGCTGGCCAGTGTATGAGGTGGTGAAGGAGGGCTGGGTCGGCACTCCGGCGGCGAAGAACCGCTCGAAAACTGTGGAGTCGCCGGCTAGGGCGTCGATGTTGGGGCTGGTGGGTCGCTCGTACCCGTAGCAGCCAAGGTGATCGGCCCTAAGACAATCGACGAAGATGAGCAGTATGTTGGGGGCTGTATTCTGCACAGGCGGGAGTGTAGCACTCCCGCCTGTGCGTCACAAGGGACTCACTTCGCCCGTCACCGGTCTGGCCTAGGGATCGGGCGTGGGCACGGAGACCATGGCTGCGCCAGCGGACAGCGCTGCCCGACCAGCACAACCAAGGCCCTCGTGTCCCGGCGGTGGTTACCCTTCGTCGGGCCTCTCGTCGGGGATGTCGTCGACGATGTCCTCACCGGCGGCGGGCTCGGCATTCGACCCGCCATCGCCACCGCAGCCGATCAAGACTATCCCGAGCATCGCGGCCCCCACGGCGGCCACGCTCAACCCGCGTATGAGCTTCTGACGTATTCCCTGCAACATGCTTGCTGCACCTCTCTAGCGTGGCGCGGGACACACTCGCGCCGTCTGCCGATCAGTAGCGCGACTCCGGGTAGTACTCGAAGTCCGCGAGCCAACTGTCGCTGGGCACGTAGTTGCGGCCTGAGTACTGATCACCGCGGCCGAACTTGCAGTGACCATCGTAGAACCCGTAGTTGGATCCACTGTTGTGCCGGAAGTACAGGTAGCCGTTGTAGGTGCGAGTCTCACCGGGATCGACGCCCGGCTCGCGGTTCAGGATGCGCTGCCACACCTGGTGCGGCGCGTCGCGGTTGCCCTCGATGAAGCCACCCTCATCGTCGTACTCGATGAAGCAGATGTAGGTGGAGACATTGTCGACTGCGGCATCGGGCATGCCCGTGCGGCTTCGTGACACCCATTCGTTCCCGCTGGGGTACGGATACGGCCACGGAGCTCCGCATACGGTCGCGACGAAGGAATAGGACGCATCGGAGCTGACGCCCCTGCTGTCATTGTAGGGCCCATAGGGCGACTGGTCGGAAGGGCAGACCCATACGTCGTAGTTCTTGAGATAGGGATCCAGGAGCCACACGGGACGCCTGAAGTCCCACTGCCACCAGCAGAAGTTCATCTCGTCGTAGTCCTGCACATACTGTATGCGAGCCATCCCGATCTGTTTCATGTTGCTAAGGCAACTCGTCTGTTTCGCCTTCTCCTGGGCCTTGGCGAAGACGGGGAAGAGTATCGCGGCAAGGATCGCGATAATCGCGATAACGACGAGCAGCTCGATCAGGGTGAAACCCGCTCTCCTAGTGCTAGGCATCTCGGTTGTTGCCTCCTCTAGTAGTGGCTCGGCTAAGCGTACGCTCGGGCCGACAAGACGCCGATATGTGGAGCCTACTTCCAGGCGTCATGCACGATGGACCAATCATCGTTGAAGGGTCCACTACCGCCGGACCAGTTGATGTGCCACGGCGGCGTGTAGTCGGCGTTGCGGACCATGATGTCCTGGAGCTTGTAGGCCTTGGCGTGTCCGTCGACCATGGCCACGTTCATCATCCCGTTGTGGCGGGGGGCGGCGGCTGCGCCGAGGTCGCCCAGGTCCGCGCGGACGCCCATGAACATGGTGAAGTTCTCCCATGTGTTGCTGGCCCAGGATATGCCGCCGAACCAGCCTTCACATATCGCCACGGTCTCCGCGGGCCTCGGGATTCCGCCCGCGATGCTCTGGCGGGCACCGTAGACGAGGCCGTCGTAGTTGACGATGTAGTTACCCTCATAGAGGCCCGGAGGGCCGGTGCCAGAGTACTCGAGCACCGTTACCAGATCTTGCGGAGTGTTGCCTACCTTGGCCGGACTGGTGGGGCAATCGTAGATCTGGTGGTTCTTGGTGTAGGGATAGAGCTGCGTGGGCCAGTGGGTTCCCCAGTTCCAGGCGTTGCTGGCTCCCCAGCTTGGTGGGAAACGGCCATCGTAGTCCGTTGTGTACTGCTGCAGGGCCGAGCCTAGCTGCCGCAGGTTACTGAGGCAGCTGGTTTGGCGCGCCTTCTCCCGAGCCTTCGCGAAGACGGGGAACAGGATCGCCGCCAAGATAGCGATAATGGCGATCACGACAAGCAGCTCGATGAGGGTGAAGCCTCGTGCGCGCTGTGTCTGGTGCATACAGTTATGTCCTCCTCCTGAAGGGCTCCGCCCGCGTCTTGCGGGCGAGCCCACCGGGTCCAACGGCTATACGCCGCCCTCTCCCGAGACGTCCTGACCCGGGGCACCGGCGTCGTCGGACGCCTTGCCGCCTCCCACGGATCTGATCGCTTCCTGTTTGATGGCCTCGGCTTCGTCACTGGGTTGCGGCTCATGTGGTCCGCAGCCCAACAGGCCTATCGTTGCGCCTAGCGTTAGCACAAGACCAACGGCCAGGCCCCATGATGCGAGTCGCTGCAATGTCCGTACCTCCTCTCTTGACGGATAACGGCATTCTGGTTGCGCTTTCCCCCAAACTCAGGCAGGCAACACCAGAGGTCGGCCCCGGCGGTATGCAGGGGCTATTCGGCCTGTTCAGTTGTCCACCGTTGCGGGGAGAAGCTCCCCTTCTCCAGCGACACAAAAAAAACGCCCCGACGAATCAGGTCAAGCCTGCTTCGGGGCGCTCCATACCAGGTTTTCACTGGCAGATTGTGTCATTTTTCCGATCGCTCGGTGGGCGCGCGCCAGACCGCACGGGCCCTGGGATAGGTCGATCTTGTTCTCCAGTCCAAGTTCGACCAGCATGAAGTGTAGCAGGCAGGGCATGGGGTGTAAAGGGGGGCGAGCATTTCCTTCGGGCCCCGCCCGAGAGTCTCCGGGCGGGGCCCGAGTATGACCGATCCGTCGCCTCCGCTACGGCCCACCAGGCGACGGCCCGGGGCCTCCCGTGGGGAAGGGCAAACCCGGGATGCCGCCGGAGCCGAAGGCGCCACTGCTGAAGGCAGCGCCGAACACCATCACCACGACAAGAACGATGAACCCGATGAGGATCAGGTAGGGCAGCACCGCGGCTCCGATCGCCCGCCCCATCGTCATCTCGTGGACGTGCATGAAGGCGATCACCGTAAGCACCGTGGCCCAGACGTAGCAGCCGAGCTGAAGGGCGGACGCGATATGGGTTAGCGGGGGGCCGAAGCCCTCCAACAGGCCAGCAGGAAGCGCGACCAGGACCGACGGGACGGTGACGTATACCGCCACGCGGAAGGTCGCGTTGTATCCTCCGGTGCCTCCGAACATCATCACGAACAGGTGCAGGATGCCGGCGTTGAGGAACGTAGCGGCGATGGCAAGGGGGACGATGATGATCGAGCCGCAGATCAGCCCCAGCATCATTCCCCCCATGGATAGGCCGCCGATCCCGCCCAGTCCTCCGCCCAAGGGCATGCTCAGCATCTGCCCGAGCGTCGACGCCGCGACGAGAAGCACCATGTTGATCGCCAGGAAGCCGATGGGCTTGCCCAGGTCGGTATGCCCAGCCTGCATCGCGAAGAACTCCGCCGGCGATGCGACGATCATCTTGATGTTCTCAGGGGTCCAGCCGCCGGGGTCCTCGCCCACCGGTCCGCCGCCGTAGGTGCCCGGACCCGTCACGGGCGGAGGCATGGTGCCGGGGGGCGGCGGCTGGCCGGGTTCGGCC
>WJIW01000256.1 GCA_014730065.1 Armatimonadia bacterium
GCCATTCTCGGTCGCCGCATCTGGGGCATCCTCGCCCTCCGCGCCTTCGGTGGGCTCCTCGGTCTCGACGGGCTCCTCCGCCTCGACGGGCTGCTCGGGCTCGGGCGCGGCCTCCTCGACCGGCGCCTCCTCGGCTTCACCGCCCGCGGTCTCCTCGCCGTCGTTCTCAGTTGGGGCAGGCTCCTCGGTGGCCTCCCCCGGCGGCTCCTCGTCAACGGAGTCCGGCTCGGAGGACGGGCTCTCCTGGGGGGCCTCCTCGGCCGCCTCCAAGGGCGCGACGAGACCCGCCGCCTCGAGGACCTCAATGCTGCTACCGATCCCGCCGACGGCCATGCCTGCCGCGCTCGCGGCTCGGGCAAGCTCGACGGCTTCGGGTATCGTCGCCAGGCCACCCTCGCCCTCCCAGCCCGCGAAGACCACGCCGGCGTAGTCCTCGAGCACGACGTCGGCCAAGGTCAGATCGGGCTGGAGGGTACCTATGATCGCCGCCTCGGCCTCATCCATGGTGGGTGCGGCGAAGCGGACCTCGCCCTGGGACCCAGCGAAGACGTCCCGCGGCACGTAGACCGTCTCGTCGCGGTAGCCGTCTCCGGGCAGAACGATAAGCATGGTCAGGCCTTCTAGAGCGTCGGGCGCAGCGGGCCCAATGTACTCCGCTTCCATCTCGGTGGTCGCCTTGGTATAGGCCGCCCAGAGACCGGCGAGTCCGGCCAAGCTCAGGACGACGATGAGAGCGATGATCTTCGCGCGCATACCAATGTGCCTCCTCAGGTGACGGCCCGCGCCGCTAGGACCGGGCCCCTTGCCTATCCTGGATCCACCGCACGAAACGCCGCAGGGCCTCGCCGCGATGGCTGATCGCTTGTTTCTCCGCCAGGGAGACCTCGCCCACGGTCACGTCCCGATCGGGAAGGAGGAAATGGGGGTCGTACCCGAAGCCGCCCGAGCCTCGCGCGTCGGGAACGATGGCGCCCCGACACACGCCCTCGAAGGTAACGGGCTCGGCACCGGGCTGTGCGTAGGCGAGCACGCACCGGTACTGGGCGGGCCACGGAGGCTCCCCCCCGGCCTCCCGCAGCAGCCGGACCAGCTCCCGGTTGCGGTCGTCGTCATCGGCGTCGGGCCCGGCGAACCGGCTGGACTGAACGCCGGGGCGGCCCTCCAGGTCATCCACCTCCAGCCCCGAGTCGTCGGCAAGGGCGGCGAGGCCGCTCTCGTCGCAGACGGTCTGGGCCTTGATGATGGCGTTCTCCTCGAAGGTCGAGCCCGTCTCCGGTATATCACGGCGCCATCCCAGATCGCTCAAAGACGTCACGCGCAGAGCGGTCGGCCGCAGGGCGTCCCGAATCTCCCGCAGCTTGCCCTCACTGGTGGTCGCGACTACTAGGCGATCGGCGAACTCGGCCAACACGGACTCACTCCCAACTGCAAGTGCCGCTCCGACCGCGAATTGTATCAGCAAGGGGCGGGGCTAGGCGAGCAGCCCCGCCAGTTGACACCCCCGGTGGGCGGTGATAGCCTGCGCACCGATACTGGAGCCACATTTCCCCTTGCTGCATCCATGCGGCCCACGGGCATCCGGGGCCGCTTTTTTCGACTCCAGCCGAAGGAGGGAGAGCGCTCGATGAGACAGGTCGACGTTTTCGACACGACCCTGAGAGATGGGAACCAAGCCGAAGGGATCGCGTTCAGCATTAGGGACAAGATCCGCATCGCCGAGCGCCTCGATGCCCTCGGCGTGGACTACATCGAGGGCGGATGGCCCAACGATACCAACCCCAAGGATGTGGGCTTCTTCGAGGAGGCCCGGTCCCTGCGCCTCGGCCACGCCAAGATCGTTGCCTTCGGCAGCACCATGCGACCGGGGGGGGCGCCCGAGGACGATGCCACGCTGAGGTTCATCCTGGAGGCCGAGACTCCCGCCGTCGCCATCTTCGGGAAGAGCTGGACACTCCACGCCGAGCACGTCCTTCGGATCTCTCTGGATGACAATCTCAAGATCATCGAGGACTCGGTTCGCTACCTCAAGTCGCAAGGCCGGGAGGTCATCTACGACGCCGAGCATTTCTTCGACGGCTACAAGGCCGACCCCGAGTACGCCCTGAGGACGGTGCTGGCCGCTCAAGAAGGCGGTGCCGACTGCCTCGTCCTGTGTGACACCAACGGCGGCTGCCTCCCCGATGAAGTCGGTGAGATCACCCGCAACGTTATCGAGCAGACCGAAGCTCCCGTCGGCGCCCATATGCACAACGACTCAGGCTGCGCCGTCGGCAACACCTGTGTGGCCGTCCGGGTGGGCGCCGGCCACGTCCAGGGCACCATGAACGGCTATGGCGAGCGCTGCGGCAACGCCGACCTCTCTGCAGTCATCCCAAACCTGGAGTTGAAGCTGGGCGTGCGGGCCCTGCCCGAGGGCCATCTCCCCCAGATCCGGTCCGCCTCCCGGTTCGTCAGCGAGCTTGCCAACCAGGACCACTGGGAGCGTGCGCCATATGTGGGCGCCAGTGCCTTCGCCCATAAGGGCGGGATGCACATCGATGCGGTGCGGAAGGTGGCCGAGTCCTTCGAGCACGTGAAGCCCGAGTGCGTGGGCAATGACCGCAGGATCCTCCTCTCGGATCAGTCCGGCGGCTCGACGGTGGTGGAGAAGCTGGACAAGATCCGCCCCGGCATCGCCAAGAACGATCCGCGCGTTGGCAGCCTACTTAAGCGGGTGAAGGAGCTGGAGAACGCCGGCTACCAGTACGAGGCCGCCGAGGGGTCTTTCGAGCTGATCGCGCGGCGAGAGCTGGGCACCCAATTCGAGCTTTTCCAGCTCGCCGGGTGGCGGATTAACGTTCAGAAGGATGCCTCGAACGACAACGGGATCACCGCCGAGGCCACCATCCGGGTCCGGGTGGGCGATACGGAGATGCACACCGCCTCCCAGGGCAATGGCCCCGTCGACGCCCTCAGCCGGGCGCTGCGCAAGGCCCTGCTCTCCTACTACCCCGACTTGGCCAATCTGAAGCTCGAGGACTACAAGGTACGCGTCCTCGGCGGCGATGATGGCACCTCGGCCCGGGTGCGCGTCTTGATCGAGACCGGCGATGGTGAGAGTACGTGGGGTACGGTAGGGGTGTCGTCGGACATCATCGAGGCGAGCTGGGAGGCCCTGGTGGACAGCTACGTATACGGCTTGCTCAGCCGCGCCGAGTGGCAGCCCCTGGAGGTCCAGATGGGCCCGGAGCTGAGGGAGCCGGTCTGATAGCCGAAGCCCCCGCCCCCTCGCTCTGGCCCTGAGGAAGAGCGAGCGGGCGGGGAGCTCCGCCGCCTCACACCTTCAGAACATCCTTGCTGCGTGTCCTCTGTAGCTCGATGGCCGCGTCCCGGCGGTCGATGCACGCCCGGGCGATCTCGATGTCCTCCCGCGCTTCCTCCACCGACAGCATGCCGATGCACACCGTGTCCACGGGCTTGATGTTCTCGTAGACGAAGCCCAGTCCCGTTGGCGGAAGCACCCGGCCAGCGCCCAGCGGCTTGATGGAGACGACGGGATGCTTGGCCTCGCGGATGACCCGTGCCGACCAGTCCGTCTCGACCTGGCAGAGGAAGCCGATGGGGTTGAGGATCTGGATGTAACCACCGATGTCGTAGCCCGCCTTGTCGGACACGGTGACCGTCTCGGGCCGGTGGGTGCTCCAGCCGGCGACCATGCCGCACTCGCGGATGTACTCTACGGCCTCGGGCCCTTCGTGGATACGGCCCTCGAAGGGGAGGACCCGTGGATCGGTCCAGCTCGTGTGAGGCCAGCAGAACTCGCAGCCGAGATCGGCGGCCTGCTTGATGCCCTGCTTGAGCTCGTCCAGGGTGGCGCCGCCCGGGGTGGCGATGTAGTGGATGTGCTGGCCCGTACTGCGCTCGACCTCGGCCAGTAGCTCGGCGTACCCCGGGTTCTGGAGGGCGACCGTGGCGTTCAGCCCCTGCTTGGCCGCGAACTCCAAGACCTCATAGATGCGCTCGGGAGTGAAGTAGCTCCGCAGCCACTGGTCCCTGGCCATGGAGAAGTGGGAGTAGCCGTGGAAGGTGTTGGTGCCGATGATGAGCCGGCTGATGTCGTAGCCGCCGATCTGGGTCATGGGGAAGCTCACGGGATGGGTCCCTCCAATGTGGGGCGCGGATGCACTGCCTCGATCTTCCATATACGCCGCCAGGTCTCAGCAGCCTTGTTCCACAATCACCAGGTGCGTCTCCCTCGGCCCGTGGGCCGGGCACACGAGAGTCTTCTCCACGTCCGCCGTGCGGCTGGGCCCCGAGATCAGCAGCGCGTGGGGTGCATGGAGACCGGCGGCGGCCGCCAAGGCCTCGGACAGCGACGGCACGAGGGCGTCGGCTCGCGCGACGAGGACCTGCACTTCGGCAAGGAACACCGCGGACGCAGGCTGCACCTCCCTCGGATCGACGAGAACCGAGCCGAGCTCGCCAACCAGCGCCCGTCCTTCGATGATAACGGCCTGAAGCTCGTCGGCGCGGCCGCCGGGAACGCTCCAGTCGATGGCCATGGCCTCGGCCAGACCTCGGGCCAGGGGCGAGCGGCCAACGGCGACCCGGCCGGGCATGACCAGGCCGGGCGGCAGGGACGGGACGCTCTCCGCCAGGGAGCGGCCCGTGGTCAGCGTGCCGTGACGCTTGCCGCCGACGGTGGCGAACTCCAGGAAGCGCACTCCGAAGGCGGCTAGGTCGCTGGGGATGGCCGCGATGGCGGGATGGGGGAGGGTGATCGGCGTCCGGCCATGGGTGGCCCTTCGCGTCCGTTCGAGGATGCGGCGGCGGGAAGCGTCACTCATCGGAGGCTGCTCCCTTCCACGCATCGCCGAAGCCCCCGTGCGGCGCCGGCGGCAACTCCCTGGCGTCGGACCAGGCCTTCAGAGGGCCCACGACGTCGCCGCGGCTGAGCATAGCGCGAGCCAACTCGCCGCCCAGGCTCCAGAGGGCCGGGGCGGCGAAGACGCGCCCGCCAACAACCGATGCGGCGCGGGCCAAGGGCGACCGGTCGATGGCCCTCTCGCGCACCAGCCGTACGCCCTCGGGCAGGTCGATCTTCACAGGGCAGACTTCCGCGCACGCTCCGCAAAGCGAGCAGGCGTCGGCCATCTTGGTGGCCATAGGGGATTCGAGGAAAGCCGATAGGATGATCCCGATGGGTCCGGGGTAGATCCACCCATACGCCTGCCCGCCCGTGCGCCGGTATATGGGGCAAACATGCATACAAGCGCCACAGCGGATGCAGGCCAGGGCGTCCCACAGGTCGTCGTCAGCGAGGAGAGCCGTGCGGCCGGCGTCCAGCAGCACGATGTCCAACTCCGACGGCCCGCCCATCCCGGCCCGAAGCACATGCGTGTAGCAGGTCAGGCGCTGGCCCGTCGAGCTGCTGCCGAGGAGCTGCAGCGGAGCGGCCGTATCCGGGAGGTTAGGGCACAGCTTCTCGATCCCCGCGACCACGATCAGCCGCTCGGGAATGGTCGTGCCCAGTCCGGCATTGCCCTCATTGGTGCAGGTGACGACGGCGCCCTCACGCGCGGTGAGCAGGTTCGCGCCGACCATCCCCACCTCGGCCTCGACGAAGAACGGACGCATGTGCTTCCGGGCGGCGAGGCTGATGGTGCGGGGATCCACGTCCAGGGGCAGACTCATGCCCAGCTCCCGGCGGAACACCTCGGCGATGTTCTCGGCGGAGAGGTGTATGACCGGGGCTACGATATGGCTAGGCGTGGTGCGGGAGAGCTGGACGATGTACTCACCCAGGTCCGTCTCAACTAGCGCCACGCCCGCCTCCTCCAGGGCCGACCGCAGACCGATCTCCTCGGTCACCATGGACTTCGACTTGACCAAGGGTTCGCCAGGGTCGCCGATCAAGGCGAGTAGGACGGCACGAGCCTCGGCGCCCGTCTCCGCAAAATGCACCCTGGCGCCAGAGGCCTCGGCCGCCGCCTGGAACTCCTCGAGCAGCTCCGCGAGACGCCCGAGCGAATGCCGACGCATACCCGCCGCACGCTCGCGCAGGTCATCCCAGTCCGGACGCTCGGCCATGCGATCGGCCCGCACGCTCAGGGCATGACCAATGGACCGATCCAACCGCGCCCGCTGGGCCTCATCGCACACGGCAGCGGCCATCCGCTGACGCATTGCCTGGCGCTCCGCCCCCGACACCCGCTCCGACGTCGGGGGCTCGGCCCCCGAC
>WJIW01000257.1 GCA_014730065.1 Armatimonadia bacterium
GCCCTGGCGACACGGTCCGTTCAGCCGGGCTGGATCCATCACTCGGACCGAGGCAGCCAGTACGCCTCGGGCGCTCACGTGGAGGCCGTCGAGACCGCGGGCGGCAGAGTCAGCATGAGCCGCAAAGGACGCCCCGGTGACAACCCCAAAGCCGAGTCCCTCTTCGCGACCCTCAAGTGCGAGCACGTCTACCGAACCGAGTACGAGGATCTCGACGACGCCAGGGAGCAGCTCGCCGAGTTCGTCGACCGCTACAACTCCGTGAGGCGTCACTCGGCGCTGCGATACCAGTCCCCCGATCGGTTCGAGGCGGCGGTCGCCGCAGCTCCCCGAGCTAGCGGAGGCGACCGACGCCGACGCCGTGCCAAGACAGCGGTAGCCAGTCCTCGTCACAGGCGCCACCAAGATACCCGAAGGGAGGCGAAAACGGCCGACGAACCAGACCATCACACTGCCGACCCAAGCACCTCTTCACCCGGCCGGCATCCAACAAAATGACTACCACCACTGTCCCATTTTAGGGGTGCAGTACCCCCCTCGTCCTTCTCCCTCACAGGCGGGTAGTTCAGGTCGTAGTAGCGGTCCACCGACTGCGGCAGGTAGCGGGCATCCTGGAGCCGCACCGCACGTTCGATCACGAAGTCGAGTACCGGCCGAAACAGGCTCTGCTCGAAGAGAGTCTGGCGGCCCCTGATCTTCCAGATCGCGGGGACCTCCATCGATCGTCCGATCGCCAGACAGCCCGTACTCGCATCGCCATACCAATGCTCCCCGAACCCGAAGGGCCGGATCGTCTGTAGGAACGCCGCCCGGCTGGTCGCCTGCTGGTTGCTCACCGCGCCCGTGCCCACCTTGACGGGCTCAAGCTGAACGTTCTCGTTGCCCACATGAACCCCACCGGGGCCGGGAGGGGGGGCCTGGAAGTTCGAGGCCGAGTTCCTTACCACACTCTCCGACCGCGTACGCATGCGCTTCTGCCACGCGAAAGCTGCTAGGGCTTTCGTGATCGTCGCCATGTCCGCCACTGTGCCCGAGTGCACTCGCGCCCAATCATAGGCCCGGTACACCTCGGGTATCCCCCGCAATCCGAGGCTGTTCGTGTAGAAGTGCAGGACCGCCACATCGGGATCCAGCTGCGGGCAAGTCTCGATCAGCTCCAGCGCCTCGGGGTCGTCATCGTCCCTGGGCAGTAGCGGGTCAGGGGCTCTCAGGTCCCGGTAGTACCGCACCTGCTCCCGGTCGGCAGAAACCCATTGGCCCTTCCCGAAATCGTACCGGCTGGGCCGCCAAACGCGCTTGTAGAGCAGCGGCTTGCGGCGGTTCTCAGGGTGGGGGATAACCTCGGCGATCTCCTCCGCCGGAACGTCCGCCATCTTCACCGAGCTATCGGCGGGGCTGGTATGGACTGTGAAGAACCGCTCGCCCTCGAGCATCAGAGCCCGGTTCGTGAGGTTCATGGCCTGGACCGACGTGCATACCAACTGGTTGTCGGAGTCATGCCAGAACGCGTCGATGATCTTCTGCACCCGAAGGTCGGGGGCCCGTGGCGCCGACAGCCCCTGCCCGAAGGTCCCGCTGGCGAGCAGCGACTCCGCCTGGGCGATGGCGCCATCGACCATCCAAAGCTTGATGCATCGCTCCACGATGGCCTTGCGCGCCGAGGCGCTCAGATCGTGGCTCGAACTCCTCACCTCACCGGCCAGCCGCCCTCCCACGCAAGCGGCCCGCCCTCGCCCCATCCATCGTCACTCGCTCCCCCTGGGTGGCCGCAGGCGTCCCCGCCCGCCGACCGTCCCCCTTCAGCCCGAAGGGGGACCGCAGGGGGTTCCACCTTTCCTCCCTCTCCCATCGCGGGGGACCGCAGGAGGGGCCGAATAGGGGTCGCCGCCGCAGGCGGCTTGCCCCTATCCGGCCCACTTCATTGCGGGGCGATCCACGAGCGGGCACGATTTCGGCCTCCCTGAGAAGGCCGAGGACGGGTACCAACGTAGTTCACCCCATAGGTGCTCCACCGAGAGGCGAGCCGTGGCTACTAAGAAGCAGATCGAAGCGAACCGAAGGAACGCGAGGCGCTCGACGGGGCCCAAGTCCACCGCAGGCAAGACGCATTCGAGCAAGTACGCGACGAAGCACGGGATCCTGAGTCAGGACCTAGTGCAGGCCGGTGAGTCACCCCGGGAGCTCTCCGAACTGATCGAGCAGCTTCACGCCGACCTCCGGCCCGAGGGTCAGCTAGAGACCGCGCTCGTACACCGAGTTGCCGGCTGCATATGGCGGCTACTGCGGTGCCAGGAGCGCGAGCTCGAGGTGCTGGGCAGCTGCTTCGAGGAGTACACCGCCCTGGTCCAGACCCGTGGACAGGACATGATCATGGAGTGGCTCCCGGGCCAGGCCTTCTCCATGGTCACGAACCGGAGGCGCCATGTGCTCAATACCCTCGTTCGTTACGAGGCGACGATCGAGGGCCGCATGTACAGGGCGATCGGGGAGCTGCGGCGACTCCAGGCTGGCCGCCGGGACGGGGGCGCAGGCGTCAACGGCAACGGACAAGCCGCCCCCCGGCGTTCGGATGACAGCGGGAGGATTGATGCACATGGCGGACTCAGCCGGCAAGCCCGTCTCCGGCGGCAAGGCGCGCCGTTCGATGGAGCGCTGGGCCAAGGAGACGGACGCGAAGCTCAAGGCGGCGGGCCTCTGTGACCGGCTGCTGACCCGAGCGGCAGTGCTGCCCGGCGAGGACGTAGATGACCTGGCCCACCTGGTGGAGCAGCTGCACGGGGAGCTGCTGCCCGCAGGCGAGCTGGAGCGTTGGCTGGTCGACCGGGTAGCGGGGTCGCTGTGGCGTCTGCGCCGGGTCTACGCCATCGAGGCGGGCCTGTGCGAGAACCAGATCGCCGACATGGACGCCGGAGTGAAGCCCGTGGACACCCGCCGCAGCGAACTGCAGCGGCTACTCGCCCGTGCCTACGGCCGTGAATGTGGGAACGGTGTGGCGATCAATCAACTGCACATGTACGAGTCGGCCATCGAGCGAAGCCTGTACAAGGCGCTGCACGAGCTAAAGCGCTTGCAGGCGGGGCGCGGCGCATGTCCCAACGCGCCGGCTGCTCTGGACGTGTCGGTCAGCGAGGGATAGGTGAAGGGGGCGGGCAGAAGCCGGGCTTCGCGCCTGCCTGTCCTTCCCCCGGTGCCGTCCGGCTGGCGGCACTCAGGCGCCCTGTCGCCCCACCACCAGTGCGCCGGCCCATGCGGCACCGCATTTGCCTCGGCAGCGGGGCCGTCACATATGCGCCTGCTCGGGCGACGTTCCATCGCTGGCAGTCGCAACCCGGACCAGGCCCTCTTCGAGCAGTTCGCCGATCAGAGTCAGCACGGCCTCCCGAAGCTCATCCCCCTCCGCCTCGTACTCCTCCGAGAGGGCAGTGACAACGTCGCCCACGTTCGCCCCCACCTGGATCATCTGCCAGATCCTGAGTCCGGTCTCGTTCAGCCCATAGTACTTGCGGGTGCCTAGATGAAGGAGCACCGCCTCATCCTGCATCGCCGTGAAGACAACGTCCTCCGCCCCCCGCAGGCCAGTCTTGTCCGTAAGCGCCTTGTTCATGCCTTTGGCCCTCCCGCTGCCGCTTCTGATCTGGTGTGCCCGGCCGTCGTACCGGCCCGTTCCCCAGCCGTGCCCAGCCATCGCTCCCCGTGGTGACGCGCGCGCCCCCGCTGCCCCGCCTAGGCACCGCCCCCCCAGCGGGGTGCCACCGACTCTAGGGCGCCCCTACCGCACGGCTCGGTCCATCACGAGCCGTACGGCATCGATGGTGCGTTCCATCTCGGGCTCGCCCAGTGTGGGATGGACCATCAGCATGATACTGACTTCGCCCAACTCCTGGGCCACGGGAAGCCGCTCCGGCGGCCGGGCGCCGTCGAAGGCCTTCTCGAGGTAGATCTCCGGGCACGACCCGGCGAAGCAGGGCACGCCCCGCACCATGATCTCCACGATGATCCGGTCCCGGAACCAGTCGTCTTTGAGGCTCTCGGGCTTGATGAAGAAGTAGTACTTATAGTAGCTGTGGTGGATGTGGTCGGGCGGAATCGTGAGCCGAACACCCGGAACGTCCGCGAAGGCCTCGTTAAGCATCTGAGCGTTGGTGCGCCGCTTCTCGACCCAGCCGGGGAGCCTGCGCAGCATGACTCGGCCGATGGCCGACTGCATCTCGGTCATCCGGTAGTTGGTGCCGGCACTCTCCCGGACCCACTTGAAGGCGCTGGACCAGTTGAGGTTCTCGCCGGACTCCGTCGCTCGCTTCCCGTGGTCCTTGTAGGCCCACATGCGCTCCCACAGGTCGCGGCTGGAGGTGGTGACAAGTCCCCCCTCGCCACCCGTGGTGAGAATCTTGTCTTGGCAGAAGGAGAAACTACCGATGTCCCCCATGGAGCCCGCCTGCCTGCCCCTGTACATGGCTCCATGGGCCTGAGCGCAATCCTCGATGACGGCGATGCCCCGGTCCCTCGCCAGGTCGAGGATGGAATCCATCTCGCATGGCCAGCCGGCAAGATGGACCAGCAGAATGGCCTTGGTCCGATCGGTGAGCACCGGCTCGATGGTCTCGGCTGTGAGGTTCTGGCTCTCTCGGTCCACATCAGCGAAAACGGGCAACGCACCGCGAAGCAGCACACAACTCGCTGACGCAATGAAACTCCGTGGAGTGACGACAACCTCGTCGCCCGGGCCGACGCCCAGGGCCACCATGGCCAGATCGAGGGATACCGTGCCGTTGGCCACCGCGATGGCATACTCGGAGCCTACCGCAGCGGCATACTCCGTCTCGAAGTGCTGCCCTTCATCACCCGTCCAGTAGTTGATCTTGCCTGAGCGCAGCACCTCTGCAGCAGCCGCAACCATCTCGTCATCCAGGTCCGGCCAAGGCGGGAAAGGATCAGGCTTCGAACCCACGCTTCGAGTGAGATCCAACCTCGCTGAGCTCATCACACACCCCATTCTCGCCCCTCATCTTCGAGGCGGCCCGGCTACGGCCCTCTCGCATCCCAGGCCTGCGGAGCAGAGGTAGACCCACGACATCATACCTACTTCACACCACCTGGGGCTAGAAGTCCAGACCCATCCATCGGGCCGTGGACAGCCATGTCGCGTCCCCCTATGGGTGTGCCGCGCAGCGTAGTACTTCCTCAAAGGGCGCTGGCGTAACCATGCCATTGGGGCCACGCCGATCGGAAACACGCAGACCGGCCGGCCCCCGGGCGGCGGGAAGCACTGGAGGATCCCCCGGCGGGGCAGGCGATCAGGCCGCGCCCTTCTGGCCCGCCATGTACTTCACGTACTCGCGCAGACCGTCCCGAAGCGGGATCTGTGGCTCCCATCCCAGAACCGCCCGCGCGCGGCGGCCGTCCAGGGCCGACCGAAGCAGCTCACCCGCACGAGCAGGCTCCGGCCGTAGCTCGCCCCGGCCCCCCGTGATCGCCGACAGCTCAGCATACAGCTCGTTCACCGTGGTCTCCTGGCCGGTCCCGATGTTGAGACAAACCGGCTCCTCGGGGGCTGCCTCCATGGCCGCCAGGTTCGCCGCGACCACGTCGTGGACATGGGTGTAATCGCGGGTCTGCTCGCCATCACCGAAGACGCAGCAGGGCTCCGCCGCCAGCAGACGACTGGTGAAGATCGCCACCACGCCGCCCTCGCCGTAGGGGTCTTGCCTCGGGCCGTAGACGTTGGCGTAACGGAGCGATACGCAGCTCATCCCCTTGCCCCGGCCGTAGTAGCCCAGGTACAGCTCCGAGCACAGCTTGCTTACCCCATATGGGCTCTCGGGGTTCAGGGGAGCGGTCTCGGGCGTGGGTACCTGGCCTGCCTCGCCGTAGATAGCCCCGCCGGAGCTCGCGAACACCACCTGCCGGGTGCCCGCGTCCGTTGCCGCCTCCATGAGATTGATGATCCCCAGAATGTTGACGTCGGCATCGTACATGGGGTCGGCGACGGACTTCCGAACATCCATCTGGGCCGCATGATGGAAGATGACCTCTGGCCCGAAGCCCCTGACCAGCTCGGCGGCACGCTCGTCGCGCACATCCAGCTCCACAAGCTCCGCAGCGGGGTTGACGTTCTCTCGCTTCCCGCGGACCAAGTTGTCGATCACGAGTACCCCGTGTCCCCGGTCCACCAGGGCATCAACGATGTGCGAACCGATGAACCCGGCTCCGCCCGTCACCAGCGTGCGTGCCATCGTTCACTCCCCCACTTAGTCAGGCTCCGCTCTTCCGTGGCCTGCCGCCGCCCGGCGGGGCCGCATCATATGGAACAGAACCGTCCTCCACCGGGTTCGGAGGCGCCCTGGTGCCGACCTACCCATCGCTCCCCTGGCCTCGTCGCGGCGACCTCTCGCCGTCGTAGACACGCACCTCGGCGATGAGCCCCACGAAGCCGTTGTCGGTGGTGTAGTCGCCCACCTTGGTGCCCACGTCGCGGCCGATCTGCATGCCCTCGTTGGGGTCCACGGGGATGAAGTACCGGCTCTGGCCGCGGGCGACCTCCTCGCCGTCCACATACAGCGCCAGCTCGCACGCGCCGGTGAGGACGCCGGTGAGCTCGACCCACTCCCCCGTGATCTCTCGCTCGCCCACCACGCTCGCGATACTGCCGC
>WJIW01000258.1 GCA_014730065.1 Armatimonadia bacterium
TCGACGACCAGTTCTGTACCCTGGACCAGGCCCGGCGGCTGGGCAGCGATATACTCGGCTCCGAGCCCTTGCGGGTCGTGGAGGGCGAGCTGGATCCCGAGCTTCTGCGCCTGATTCCCGCCGAGCTTGCCTATCGCCACAGCCTGCTCCCCGTCGCCAAGGACGGCGAGACCACCGTCGTCGCCATGGCCGATCCCCTCGATCTGGATGCCATCGACGATGTCCGCGTCGTCACGGGGCTGGCCGTGGAGCCCCTGGCCGCCGAGGCCGACGACCTGCGCCGGGCCGTCGAGAGCTACTACATGCGGTCCATCATGAGCGGCGATGGCGAGGGCGAGGGCGTGGAGGTCATCGAGGAGACCGAGGAGGAGATCGGCGACCTGGCCCGCATGGCCCGGGAGGCCCTGGTGGTCAAGGCCGTCAACATGATCATCCGTCAGGCCGTTCAGGCGAGGGCCTCGGACATCCACATCGAGCCCATGGAAAAGGAGCTGCGGATCCGCTACCGCATCGACGGCGTGCTCACCACCGCCCCGCCACCGCCCAAGCGTCTTCAGGCGGCCATCATCAGCCGGGTGAAGATCATGGCGAACCTGGACATCGCCGAGCGGCGCCTCCCCCAGGACGGACGCATCCCGCTGCGGGTCGCGGGGAAGGACATCGATCTCCGCGTCTCCACCGTGCCCACCCTGTATGGCGAGGCCATTGTCATGCGCATCCTGGACAAGTCCTCGGTCATGTATGGCCTGCACGAGCTGGGCTTCCAGGATTCGGACCTGGTCCGCTTCGAGAGTCTGATCCACCGTCCCCACGGTATCGTCCTCGCCACCGGCCCCACGGGTAGCGGCAAGACCACTACCCTCTACGCCGCTCTTCAGGCCACCTTCTCGGACGACCTGAAGGTCATCACCATCGAGGACCCGGTCGAGTACCAGCTCGATGGCGTGAACCAGATCGAGGTCAAGTCGCGCATCGGGCTGAGCTTCGCCCGGGGCCTGCGGCACATCGTCCGCCAGGACCCGGACATCATTATGGTCGGTGAGATTCGCGACGCCGAGACGGCGGACATCGCCGTTCACTCGGCGCTAACCGGTCACTTGGTCTTCTCCTCCCTCCATACTAACGATGCCGCCGGTGCGGTCACGCGTCTGGTGGACCTTGAGGTCGAGCCCTTCCTGGTGGTCTCCACCCTGAGCGGCGCCGTGGGGCAGCGGCTCGTCCGGACGATATGCTCTTCGTGCAAAGAGGAGACGAAGGTGGACTTCTCCGACTACCGGTTCCTGGGCAATCTGGAGCCCCTGTTCCCCGACCGCAAGGCCTGGCAGGGCCACGGGTGTGACGACTGCCGAGGCACGGGGTACCGGGGCCGCACGGGCCTCTATGAGGTGCTGGCCATGTCCGAGGAGATCGAGAAGCTCATCCTCGCTTCGGGCTCCTCCTCCGAGGTGCGGCAGGTGGCGCTGCGGGACGGCATGACCACAATGAAGCAGGACGGCCTGAGCAAGGTGCAGCAGGGCATCACGACCCTGGAAGAAGTACAGCGGGCGGCGCGGGATGTCTACGCCGACGCCCCGGCGGAGGTGGAGTAGGTGCCGACCTTCCGGTACTCGGCCCTGGATGCGGCCGGAAGCCGATCCTCGGGCACCGTGGTGGTCGATGACGAGCAGGCGGCGGTGCGGCAGCTCCGCAGCCAAGGCCTCTTCCCCATCCAGGTGAAGGCCGAGGGCGGCGGGCTCTCCCTCGACTCACGGGCCGAGGGCGAAGTACCCATCAACTTATTCCGGCGGGTCAAGCAGGCGGACCTGACCATCTTCTCCCGCCAGCTCGCCGACCTGGTCCGGGCGGGACTGCCCCTCCTGCGCAGCATCCACGCCCTGTCAGAGCATACCGAGAATCCCGTGTTCGTCGAGGTGCTGCAGAAGGTCGCTGAGGACCTGTCGGGCGGAACGTCGCTGGCCGATGCCCTGGCCGCCCATCCGCGGGTGTTCCCTAACCTATACATCAGCATGGTGCGGGCGGGCGAGGCGTCGGGCCAGCTCCCCGAAATCCTGGAGCGGCTCGCCCAGCTTCAGGAGACGGAGCGGTCGCGGCGGTCGCAGATCATGTCCGCCCTCACATACCCGATCATGCTCGTCTGTGTCGGGACCCTGGCCGTCTCCCTCTTGGTCACCTTCCTGGTGCCTCGTTTCAAGCAGATCTTTGAGGATCTGGGCCGCACCCTTCCGGGGCCGACCCAGTTCCTGATGGACACCTCCGAGTTCGTGGGCCAGTGGTGGTGGGCCATCATCCTGGCCATCGTCGGCTCGCTGTTCGCCTATAAGCTCTGGAGCCGTACCGGCGGCGGGAAGCTGACCATCGACAAGATCAAGCTGCGAATCCCCCGGGTCGGCCGGCTGGTGGAGCGGATGGTCGTGGCCCGGTTCGCGAGGACCTTCGGAACCCTGCTCCACGGCGGCGTGGACGTGCTCCAGGCTTTCAGCGTTGTGCGCAATGTGGTCGGCAATGAGGTCATCGCCCGGGCCCTGGATGAGGCCCGCGACAAGGTCCGGGAGGGCGATACGATCCACGGCCCCCTGCGCGACACGGGCCACTTCCCGCCCGTTGTGGTCCACATGGTCGCCCTGGGCGAGGAGACGGGCAACATGGAGGGCGTGCTCAGCTCCATTGCAGATAGCTTCGAAGAGGAAGTGGAGAACCGGGTTCGGGCGCTCATGTCCATGCTGGAGCCGCTGATCATCATCAGCCTGGGTGCCGTGGTCTTCTTCATCGTGTCGGCCATGCTGCTGCCCATCTTCCAGCTCAACGTGGGGAGCGCGGGCTAGCTCCAGATTCCGAGACAGTGGGCCTTGGCCCGCTGGTGACAGACGAAGACAGCGGGCATGGGCCCGTTGCCGTATCGCTAGGAGGTACTTCTATGTATCGACGGTCGCAAGGCCGCAGGCTGAGGGGTTTCACCCTTACCGAGCTGCTGGTTGTCATGGTCATCATCGTGCTGCTGGCGGGTGTGGCGGTGACTTACGTTCCCAAGCGCATCGAGGAAGCCCGGGTCGCCAAGACTCAGGCGGAGATCAAGACGCTCGAGAACGCCATCAGCCAGTACCAGATCCACATGATGGATGTGCCCAGTCAGTCGGAGGGGCTGGAGGCTCTGGTTACCAAGCCCGACGCCAATCGCAACGCCGATAGGTGGAAGGGCCCCTACCTTCAGCCGCCGGTCGTTCCGAACGACGCCTGGGGCCGGGAGTACATCTACCGGACGCCTGGCAGCCACAACATGGACTATGACCTGCTGTCCGTAGGCAAGGATGGCCAAGAGGGCTCTGAGGATGACATCACGAGCTGGGAGCATTTCGAGGCGTAGGGGCCGAGGGATACCTCTCGCCCTCCGTCGCGGCACGCTGCGCCGCGGCTTCACCATCACCGAGCTTATGGTGGTGATGGTGATCATGGTGCTGCTCGCGGGCCTCGCCGTGCCTCAGTTCGTGGGCTCCATGCGAGCCGAGCGGCTCCGGACGGCGGGCCGGATGGTCGTGTCCACCGCCGAGCTGGCCCGGTCCCGGGCCGTCTCCGAGGCGCGGCTGACTCGGCTCGAGTTCGATTATGAGAACGGCCGGCTCACGGTCTACCGGTACCTGCAGGACGCGGAGCAGGAGCAGGAGCCTTATTGGGAGCCGATGACCGACAATCTGGCCCAGGCGAGGGAGCTGCCCGGGGGCATCACCATCGAGTACGTGGGCGATGACCCCGACATGAGCCCCGCCGAGCGGGTCGAGGAGCTGATCTTCCGGCCCGACGGCTCGTCCGATCAGGCCTTCATCGTTCTGGAGGGCTATGACGAGGAGATCCTCGTGGTCGAAGTCGATGACATCCGGTTCATGCCTCGGGTGCTGGACGTGAGCAGCCGTGATGAGCTGAACCGCATGGCCCCCGAGGAGCTGGGGCTCAACGGGATGGGTAGGCAATGATGTGCCGCGGGAGACATGGCAGCGCTCGAGGTTACACCCTCCTGGAGCTGATGGTGGCTTCGGCGATCCTCGCCGTGGGCCTCACGGCGCTCATCCAGTCCTTCACCGCGGGCACCAATACCCTCCGGCAGAACGAGCAGCGCTCCATCGCCGTCATCCTCGCCCAGCAGAAGATGGCCGAGATCGAGGGCAGCGAGGAGCTGGAGGACGGGATCCAGGACGGCGAGGTCGAGGGCATCTACGATCGCTTCCAGTGGCAGTCGGAGATCCAGACCCTCCCCGACTACCCGAACCTGAAGCAAGTGCGTGTGATCATCTTCTGGCAGGACGGGCAGCGGCGCGATGACGTCACCCTCACTACGTACGTCCGGGTGCCGCCCCAGTCGGAGACGATAGGATGACTCGAGTCGGCACCACAATCCGACGCTCCGCTCGGGGCTTCACGCTGGTGGAGCTGATGACCGTCAGCTTCATCCTGGCCATGATCATGGGTGCCATCATGGCTACCTTCACCATCGGTAACCGCTCCATGAAGACGGCCGACGAGCGGGTCGAGCTGCGCCAGACCGCGCACCTGGTCTTCGGCCGTCTGGAGCGGGAGCTGTCCTCCCTCTGGGTGCCGCCCACCGACCCCGACCCCGGCCAGACCCTCGCCGTCATGGGGGATGTGGCGGGCACTGGCGGCATCACCGACGACGCCTCGGGCATCACCGGCGCCGGGGAACTGGGCGGCGATACCGCCGCCGCCGAGGAGTTGACCCCCGCCGTCTACGGCGAGCCGGGCGACGCCTCACGGGACGAGAGTCCGCGCATCGAGTTCCTCGCCGCCCTGCCCCCCGAGTTCGGTACCGACCGGCATCGGGTCGACGTGGCGCAGCTCGTGTACTTCGTGGATACCGATCCCCAGACGCCCGAGGAGGGGCTCATCCGCGGCGTCAACCGGTACGTGGACTTGGGCGAGCAGGAGGAGACCACCGAGCTGGAGGTCATCACCGAGCACGTCACGGCCATGGAGATCCAGTACTTCAACCCCGAGTCCGAGGACTGGGAGGACGCCTGGGAATCTCAGGACGTGCCCCTGGCGATCCTATTCACCATCACCTTCGATGACGACGAGGACGACGAGGAGCCGCTGATCCTGACCGGCACGGTCACCCCTCCCGACGTGCTCAGCGCGCCCGTGGGTGAGGCCTTCATGGACACCCAGGCCGCGGGAGGCGGCGACGGCACGGAGGACGTGCCCGAAGACGAGATGCCCTCCGAGCAGGACATGCAGGACATGATCGACACGGTGGAGGGGGCGGTGGGCCCATGAAGCGGCGCCGCGGAGTCGCCCTCGTATCGGTCCTCTGGGTGCTGGCCGTGCTCAGCGTCATGAGCCTGGGCTTTGCCCTGACCGTCCGGGTCCACACCGAACTGACCTCCAACGGCCTGATGAAGGCCAAGGCCGAGGGGCTCGCCCAGACGGGCCTGGAGATGACCTTCGAGCTGTACTACGCCGATCTGGCCGAGGGCAAGACCTACAACGCGCCGGACGACCCGTGGATGGCCTACGGCTCCGAGGACCTGGAGATGGAGCTGGAGGATGGCACCTTCTCGATCCGGGTCATGGATGAAGCGGGCAAGCTCAACGTGAACCTGGCGGGCCAGGAGGAGCTGCTGACCCTCACGGGCGATGAGGACCTGACGGCGGCGATCCTCGACTGGCGCGACGCCGATGATGACGCCAGCCTGGGGGGCGCCGAGAGCTTCTACTACGAGGACAACGAGCCACCGTACACCGCCCGCAACGGGCGCCTGCGCTCCATCGGCGAGCTGGCCCTGGTCCAGGGGATCACCCCCGAGATCCTATGGGGGCCCGATGAGGAGCAGTACCGGGAGCGGCTGCCGGGCGAGACCCGCGGCCTGGTGGACCTGCTGACCGTCATCGCCATCGACTCCAACCAGTCCTCGAGCACGGGCAATCCGCGCATCAACCTGAACACCGCTGGCGATGACGAGATCCGCGACACCCTATCGGGCATCATCCCCGACCAGAAGATCGAAGCCATATTGGACTATCGGGGCAGCCAGTCCGATCAGGGGCAGGGCCAAGGTGGCGTGCCGGGTGGGCCGCCCGGTGGCGGGATCCCCGGCGACGCACAGATCGAACAGGCGCCGCCGGAGATCGAGGTACCCCCTTCCCCCGAGCCACAGGTCCCCGGCGGGGATACCGGTGAAGGCGGCGCCAGCCAGGCCTTCGGCACCACGGGGGAGCTGGTCGATGTGCCCGGCTTGGAGGATGAGGACATCCAGGCCATCTGGGACCTGGTCACCGCCCAGTCGGCATCGGTCATCGAGGGGCGGGTGAACGTCAACACGGCACCCCTCGAGGTGCTGGCTTCGGTCATCGACGAGGACATCGCCCAGGACATCGTCGACTACCGGGATACGCGCGGGCCCTTCCCGACGGTGGCCCATGTGCTGGACGTGGACCCGGCGATCCGGAACGAGTTCGCCGGGCTGTCGAACCTTCTCACCGTTCGATCGTACGTGTTCACCATCGAGGCCACGGGCAAGGCGGGTCCCCAGGAGATCATCCACAGGATCCGCACCGTCGTCGATCTGTCGGGCGATGAGCCCAACTACTTGATGGTCTGTCATTACTGAGCTGAAAGCGGGAGTTTGCCTTGGCTAATGCGAGGGACGCCATCGGAATCGATGTGGGAGGCGGGAACCTGAAGCTGGTGTACGCCCGGCGAGCGGGCGACTCGATGAAGGTGGCCTTCGCCGAGTCGCTGCCCATGACCGACCCCACCGGCGCCGTGCTCGAGGGCCGGACGGTGGCCGCCCTGGTGGCCGATAGCCTGCGACGGAACGGCGTGAACCCCGCGGCGGTCATCACCGCCGTCGACCGCAGCGCCGCCACGGTCAGGCGGCTCTCTCTGCCACCGGCTCCCGACGATGAGCTGGAGCGCATGATCCAGTACGAGGCGGAGTCTCATGTCCCCTTCCCGCTGGACTCGGCCGAGATGGCCCACACCCACTTGCCGCCGGAGGATGGCCTGGCTCGCATCGTGGTCGCCGCCTGTCCCCGCCAGACCGTGGCGGCGCGCCGGGCGCCACTGGAGGAGGCCGGGGCCTCGGTCACCGAGGTCGCCGTATCCACCGTGGCCACCTACAACTGCCTGTTGCGGACCGACGCCCAGGCCCCCAGCGGCACCCATCTCCTGGTGGACATCGGCGCCGAGACGACCGAAGTCGCCGTCATCGCCAATGGCGAGCTGGCATCGTCGCTAACCCTGGCCCAGGGCGGGCAAAGCCTAACCCTGGCCTTCGCGAGGGACCACAACACCGGCAGCGACGAGGCCGAGCGCCGAAAGGCCGAGGGGGCCATCGAGCTAGACACCGCCAGCGGCTTGCCCTCCGACCCCGAGCTGTTCTCCACCACGGCCTGGTTCCAGAAGCTGGTGGGCGGACTATCCCGCTCCATCGAGGCCCACAATGCCGGCCATGAGGACGCGCCCGTCGGGTCCATCGTCCTGCTCGGCGGCGGATCTGCATTGCCCGGTCTCTCCGGCGCCCTCTCGGGCGCCCTCGACCTACCGATCCGCTACGCCGATCCCCTGGCCGCCCTGGGCTACTCCCCCGCCGAAGGCTCGGCGGTGTACTCGCCGGCCATGGCCACGGCGGCGGGTCTGGCTATGCAGGGAGTCGGGCTGGCGGAGCTGGAGCTGGACCTGACCCCCAAGGAGATCCTCGCCCAGCGGAGGGCCAAGGCCCGCCGGGGCGTGGGCCAGATCGCCGGCATCGCCTTCGCCGCTGCGCTTATCCTGGCTACCCTCTGGCAGGGCTGGCAGTGGATGGGGGCACGCAACGAGTACCGGGCCGAGCTCGAGGACCTCCGGCAAGCCCAGACCTCCCTCCGGGGCATGACCCTTCACCCCGCCGAGGTGCTGGCCCTGGAGAGCATCGTGACCACGGCCGCGAGCCCCGAGAACGACCCGCTGGACCTGATGGAGCTGCTGGCCGACGAGCTGCCCTTGGAGGTATCCATCCGGGACGTCAGCTTCCGCCGGAACGACTCCCTGGAGATGCGGGGCACGGCTCTGTCCAACGCCGCCGTCGCCGACGCGGTCATGGCGCTCAAGCGCTCGGGCCGGTTCGCCTCGGTGGAGCTGACCCACTCCACCGCCACCGAGGTGGAGGGCGCCACTTTCTACTCCTTTGCCATTGAGTGCGGCCTGCCGGGGGGTGATGCCTCGTGAAGCGTGCAGCGCGAGGTCTTCTGATCGCGGCCCTCATCACCGTTCTGTGGCTGGTGGCCTTTTACGCGCCGGTGCAGCGGAAGATCGCCGACTACGAGACCAAGACGGCCGAGGCCCAGGCGCTCCACGACCAGATCCTGTCAGACGAGGCCACCCAGAACCAGCGGCAGGACCGGGAGCGAAGCCTCATCAACACCGTGGGCTACACGCGCCCGACCACCGAGGCCGAGCAGGTCGCCCGCATGGTCGAGCAGATCGAGACGGCCTGCGTCCTCGCCGGTGTAGGCTTGCTCGAAGTAGCGCCCATGGAGATGGAGGAGGAGGACGGCCCTACCGCCGAGAGCTCGACCGGGGCCACCTTCACCGTGGGGCTCCTCCGCCATCCCCTGCAGATTCAGGTCATCGGCGAGCTCGAGGGGACCGTGTCCCTCATCAGTTGGCTCAGGCAGACCAATCCCATGATGCTCGTCGACCGGCTAGTCCTGACCCGGGATGAGGATGGACTGGTGCGCATGTCCGCCGTCGTCTCCTCCTGGCGGCCGGATCTAGACACCATCCCGGCCGAGGGGAGCGCCTAGCATGAGCGAGAACCAGCGGAACCTCTACATCTTCCTGAGCTTCCTGGGCTGCATGACCATCGCCGTGGGCGTCTACGTGTGGGGCCAGCTCTCGGTGCCCGCCGATCCCTCCCAGGAGCGGGTCCTGAGCGTGGAGCCCCACCCCACCGACCTGACGCCCATCCAGCCGCCCAAGCTCGAGCGGCGCTACCGTGGCATCGTGGAGCGTAACTTCTTCCAGCCCCTGGAGGGTGAGGTCGCCGAAGAGAAGCCGGAGGAAGAGGACCTCGAAGAGCCGGCGCCGACACGGGCATCGGCCACAGTCCACACCACCTCGCCCGGAGCCTACCCCGATCTTTACGCCCCCCTACCGGGGGTGCCGAGCTACGGCGGCGGGGCGGGCACTCCGGGGTGGTCGAACGTGCCCGAGATGCCGCCCGAGCCGCCTCGGCCCATGGACCCTTCACCTCCGGCCGAGGCTGAGCGTCCCGAGGAGCCATCGGGGCCGCCGGCCGCGAGCGTGGCGGTCACCGCCGTGGTCGAGGGCGGCGACGGCCGAGCCCGGGTCCTCGTCGAGGATAACGCCACCGGCCGAAGCCGGTGGGTCGAGCCGGGGGGCCGGGCTTTCGGCTATGAAGTGGACTACGCCACCGACAAGGGCGGAGTGGTCAGCAAAGACGGCCGGCGGTACGTGCTCGGCGTGGGCGAGAACAAGCCAGCCCGTCCCGAGCCTGAGCCCGAGCCTGCGCCCGAGACCCCCGCAGGTTCGGGAGCGGCAGCGCCCGAGACCACCGACCAGGGAGACGATGCGCCATGAAGGCGAGTAAGCAAGAGATGATGATCCTCGGAGGGTTCTTGGTCGTCGTCGCCTTGGCTGCCGGAGGGTACATCTGGTACACAACCCGCCCGCCTACGGGCGCGGCGGCGAGCCCGGCCCTCACGGCGGCGTCGGATACCACCCTCCAGGAGGAGGAGATCCTCGCCCTGGACCGAGTCTCCACCCTTCTCGATGAGCAGCGCATCGACGCTATCGTCCGCTCGGGCGTGTTCGAGGAGCCGTCGGTGGAGGGCGATTTCGAGATGCTGCCCGGCAGCCTGACCGGGGTCGCGGTCGAGACTGAGCGCGTCGTCGAGGTGGAGCGCCCCTCGGCCGGACCACCCGGGCCCAGCGGGGAAGGCGAGCCGGTCGAGGTGGGCCCCCGGGGCCCCACGATCATCAAGCGGGAGCTGGCGGCCATCGATGTGGCCGTGACCGGCATCGTGCTCGGCGCCAAGACGGCCAAGGCTCTCGTTTTCAGCAACGAAGACGAAGAGGGCCGGTGGATCGATGTGCCCGGTGAGGCCTTCGGCTACCAGGTCCAGTACATCACCATGAAGGGCGCCATCCTCGAGAAGGACGGCCGCACGTACGTGCTACTTCTCGGAGCCAACAAGAAGGAGACGGGCGACTACGGCGTCTCGGGCGCCGAGTCGGGCCGGTCGGGCCCCCAGCGAGGCGGCGAGGAGCAGGTCAAGCA
>WJIW01000027.1 GCA_014730065.1 Armatimonadia bacterium
ACCCTGGATTGCGCCGCTTGCATCCTGACGCCGAAGATGGTCAGCGCCGGCCAGCATCCCAACATCGACATTCGGAGCTTCGCCGAGGTCTCCGAAGTGGCGGGCCACGTGGGCCAGTTCGAGGTCAAGATTAAGCGCAACAAGCGCTATGTGGACGACAAGAAGTGCAACGGCTGCGGCCTCTGCTACCAGGAGTGTCCGGCGGTGGTCAGCCCCAGCGATCGCAAGGTCTCGGTCGAGGGCAAGCCCTACTTCGTGGGTAGCTTCGCCGACGGCGGCGAGGCCAAGAAGGTCACCATCAAGCAGGGCGACCGGGAGCGCAAGAAGCCCATCAAGGACACGCCCACCGGAGACTGCATCTTCTGCGGCAAGTGTGCCAACATCTGCTCCGAGCTGGTCGGCGCCAATGCCATCGTCCTCCATCGAGACGAGAACGCGGAGACGGGCAAGCAGCGATCGCTGGAGTTCACCGGCGACTGCATCGGCTGCGGCGCGTGTGTCGGCGAGTGCCCCACGGGGGCTCTGGACATAACCGATGCCAAGGGCCGCCAGGTGCTACATCACGAGATGATGCTCGGCCCGAACAAGGCCATCCGGGTCCCGACCCTGCAGGCCGTGCCGAACGTCCCGTTCATCGATGAGGATGCCTGCATCTTCTTCAAGAACGGCGGCTGCAAGAAGTGTGCCGAGGTCTGTCCCCAGGAGGCCGTGAGCCACGACATGCAGGAGGTCGAGGAGGAGGTCGAGGTGGGCTCCATCCTCGTCGCCACGGGGTATGACACCATCGACCTCGCCCCCATGCTGCAGTATGGCTGGGGCCGCTACGATAATGTGATCTCTGGCCTGGAGTTCGAGATCCTCTGCCACGCCAGCGGCACTACGGGTGGCAAGATAGTGAAGGCCGATGGCACGGCGCCCAAGTCGGTGGCCATCCTCCACTGCATCGGCAGCCGGGACGAGCACTACCACGAGCACTGCTCCCGGGTGTGCTGCATGTACTCCCTGAAGTTCGCCCACCTGGTGCGGGAGAAGGTCGATTGTGATGTGTACGAGTTCTACATCGACATCCGCGCGGCGGGTAAGGGCTACGAGGAGTTCTACAAGCGCCTGATGCGCGAGGACGTGACCTTCATCCGCGGCAAGGCGGCGGAGATCACCAACTGGCCGATGACTCCCGATGAGGAAGGCAAGCTCATCGTGAAAGCCGAGGACACCCTGATGGGCCAGCTTCGGCGTGTGCCCGTCGACATGGTCATCCTCAGCCCCGCCCTCCAGTCCCGAGACGGCGCCCAGGTGCTCGCCCAGACGTTGGGCATCGGCTGCGGCAGCGAGGGGTTCTACCTGGAGCGTCATCCCAAGCTGGCGCCCGTCCAGACGGCCGCCGACGGCGTCTTCGTCGCGGGGGCGTGCCAAGGTCCCAAGGACATCCCCGATAGCGTCGCCCAGGGCGCCGCTGCTGCGGCCAATATCCTGTCCCTTATCGACAAGGGTACCTTCTCCATCGAGCCCGTCACCGCGGTCATCGATGAGGAGCTGTGCGGCGGGTGCCGCACCTGCATCAACATGTGCCCCTACAGCGCCCTGAGCGCTGACGAGGAGAAGAACGTAGCCGTATGCGAGTCGGCTCTGTGCAAGGGCTGCGGCACGTGCGTGGCCGCCTGCCCCGCCGGTGCCATCCAGCAGCAGGGCTACACCGACGAGCAGATCTGGGCGGAGCTGGAGGGCGCCTTGCGCGACCTTCCCACGCCCTCGGCCGAGTAGACGGCGGATAAGGAGAGCGACAGATGAGTAGCGCTGATTTCGAACCGACCATCATCGGCTTCCTATGCCGCTGGTGCAGCTACACGGGAGCCGACCTGGCGGGAACCAGCCGCCTGAAGTACCCCGCGAACATGATCCCCATCAAGGTCATGTGCTCGGGCCGGGTCGACCCTTCCATGGTCCTTAGGGCCCTCGCCGATGGCGCCGACGGCGTCATGGTCCTGGGCTGCCATCCTGGCGACTGCCATTACCATGAGGGCAACCACAAGACCATGCGCAGGGTACCCATGCTGAAGACCGTCCTGGAGCAGTACGGCGTCGACCCCGCTCGGGTCCGGCTGGAGTGGGTGTCCGCCTCCGAGGGTGACCGGTTCGCCGAGGTCGTCAGCGAGTTCACCGAAGAGATCCGGGCCCTGGGTCCGCAGAAGCGCACCGAGAGCGTCGCGTAGGGAGGATCGTCCCCATGGGGGAGAACGGTAAGCCGAAATTCGCCATGTATTGGGCCGCCGGATGTGGCGGCTGCGAGATAGGCGTTCTCGACATCCAGGAGGCGCTCCTGGACGTGGCCGACTTCTTCGAGATCGTCTTCTGGCCCGTGGCCATCGATGTCAAGTACAAGGACGTCGAGGCCTTCGAGGACGACTACATCGACCTGTGCCTGTTCAATGGCGGCATCCGCAGTGACGAGAACAAGCACTTGGCGGAGCTGCTTCGGGCCAAGTCGAAGACCTTGGTCGCCTTTGGCTCCTGCGCCCACGAGGGCTGCATCCCGGGGCTGGGTAACCAGTACTCCAAGGAGGGCATCATGGACTACGCCTTCGGCGAGTCCCCCTCCACCGAGAACCCCGAGAACCATCGGCCCCAGACCCACTACACCATGCCCGAGGGTGATGTCGAGATCCCGGCCATGCTCGATGTGCTCACTCCGCTGGATGCCGTAGTCGACGTGGACTACTACATTCCGGGCTGCCCGCCCCAGGCGCCGCAGATCCTGGAAGTCATGCAGGCCATCATGAGTGGGGCCGAGCTGCCGCCAAAGGGCTCGGTCATCGGCGCCGGCACCAAGACGGTGTGCGATGAGTGCCCCCGGGAGCGCAAGGAGAAGAAGATCAAGGAGTTCAAGCGCCCCGGAACGGCGCAGCCCGAGCCCGAGGAGTGCCTGCTGGACCAGGGCTTCATCTGCCTTGGCCCGGCCACTCGCTCCGGCTGCGGCGGGCTCTGCGTGAAGGCGAACTCGCCTTGCCGCGGATGCTACGGCGCGCCGCCCAATGTGGAGGATCAGGGCGCGAAGATGCTATCGGCCCTCTCCTCCGTGATCGACTCATCGGACCCCGAGGAGATCGAGAAGATCATCGGATCCCTCGATGATCCCCTGGGTACCTTCTACCGCTTTAGTCTAGCCAAGTCGTCGCTTAGGAGGCTGGCCAAGTGAAACGCATCACCATCGACCCCATCACCCGACTCGAGGGCCATGGGAAGATCGAGATTTTCGTGGGAGACGACGGCCAAGTCGCCGATACGTACTTCCAGATCCCCGAGCTGAGGGGATTCGAGAAGTTCTCCCAGGGCCGCCCCGTCGAGGAGCTGCCGCGGATCACCACCCGCATCTGCGGCGTGTGTCCCGAGGCGCACCACATGGCGGGCGTGAAGGCCGCCGACGCCGTCTACAACGTGGAGCCGCCACCCGCGGGCAGGAAGCTGCGGGAGCTGATGTACTCCACCTTCTACGTCGCCGACCACACGGTACACTTCTACATCCTGGCCGGCCCCGACTTCGTCTGTGGCCCCAAGGCTCCGGTGGCCGAGCGGAACATCTTGGGCCTCATCCAGAAGGTCGGCATCGATGCGGGCAAGCGGGTCATCGGGACCCGCCGGAAGGCCCAGGAGATCATCCAGATGCTGGGGGGAAAGGCCATCCATCAGGTCACGGCCTTCCCTGGCGGCGTGTCCCGCGGCATCAACGAGGAGGAGCGGCAGCAGATCGAGGAGGTCGCCAAGGACTTCGTGGAGTTCGGCGAGTTCACCCTCGAGGTCTTCAATGACGTGGTCCTGGGCAACCCCGACTACGTCGATCTGGTCATGAGCCCCACCTTCCGCCACGAGACCTACTACCTGGGTCTCATGGACGATAACAACTGTCCCAACTTCTACGACGGCAAGGTTCGCGTGGTCGACCCCGAGGGCAAAGAGGTCGCCAAGTTCGAGCCCAAGGACTACCTGGACCACATCGTCGAGCATGTGGAGCCCTGGACCTACCTCAAGTACCCGTACCTGAAGTCCGTTGGCTGGAAGGGCCTCGTCGATGGCGCCGACAGCGGCGTGTATCGCTCCGCGCCCCTCGCCCGCCTCAATGCCGCCGACGGCATGGCGACGCCCAAGGCTCAGGCGGCGTACGAGAAGATGTACGACACCGTGGGCGGCAAGCCCTGCCACCAGACCCTGGCATACCACTGGGCTCGGGTGATCGAGATTCAGTACGCGGCCGAGCGCATGCTCGAGCTGGCCCAAGATCCCGACATCACCTCGGACGACTTCCGTACCGTGCCCACCGAGACGCCCACGGAGGGCGTGGGATGCGTCGAGGCGCCGCGCGGGCTGCTCCTCCACCACTACAAGACCGACGAGAAGGGCGTCGTGACCGATGCCAACTTGGTGGTCGGCACAACCAACAACTATGCGCCCATAACCCTGAGTATCAAGAAGGCCGCCCAGGATCTGGTCTCCGGCAACGGCGACGTGGATGAGGGCACTCTGAACATGGTCGAGATGGCCTTCCGCGCCTACGATCCGTGTTTCGGCTGCGCCACCCATAACTTCGGTGAGGGCAGCCCGCTGGAGATCAACATACGCCGAACCGACGGCTCGCTGATCCACAGCACCCGGCGGTAGCAGGCGTCGACGGCTACCGCCTTCAGGATGACGTGAAGCCTCGGGCATCGCCGCCCGGGGCTTCTTCGTCTCATCCATAGCGGACGGAGACTCGTACGATGGACCCGGACGTGAGCACGCTGATCCTCGGGCTCGGGAACGACATACTGCGCGATGATCGCGTGGGTCTGCTCGCCGCCCGTGAGCTGGCCAAGGACTCGGCCCTTCGAGCCGACATCGAGGAGGCCTGTCTCTGTAACCTCGACCTCCTGCCCATTCTCGATGGCTACGACCGAGCGGTCGTGCTCGACGCCATCTGGGGTGAGGCCTGGGAGGCGGGGCAGGTGTACCGGTACGCCCCGTCGGAACTCCCCCACACCTTCGGCTACCGCTCGCCGCACACCATCGACTTCCCCGAGATGCTGGAGATCGGCCGCCAGATGGGCTTCCATATGCCGGCGGACGTGCTCATCCTCACATTGGGAGTGGAGGACCCCTTCAGCTTCGGCGAGGAGCTGTCGCCCAGCGTCGAGGAAGGCCTGCCGAAGCTGGTGGCCGCCGCCGTGGCGGCAGTGGGTGGCTGACGGCCATGGCCGGGGGCCGGATGGGTGCGCTCCCATGCGGCCCCCGCGGTATGGCCCTAACGCCTATACTCGGTGGGGATGGGGCCCGAAGTCGGCCTCGTAGTAAGGCGTGGTATTGCTCCCCGGAGGCGCGACCTCATCGAGGCGCTTCCGGTCCTCATCGGTGATCTCCACATCCACGGCGCCGAGGTTGTCCTCGAGCTGGTCCATGGTGCGGGGACCGATGATGGGACTGGTGATCGCCGGCTGGTCCTTGCACCAAGCGAGCGCGACCTGGGTGACGGTGCAGTCCTTCTCCTTGGCGATGGCCTCGACCACATCCAGCACCTTGAAGTTCTCCTCACTGAGGAGATGCTGGCCTCGGCCTTGGGCGTCGGAGTACCGGGCATTGTCCGGCTGATCACCCTCGCGGCTGTACTTGCCCGTAAGGAACCCGCCGGCCAGGGGTGACCACGGGATCAGGCCGAACCCATAGGTCTGGGCCATGGGGATCAGCTCCCGCTCGATGCGCCGGTCCAGCAGATGATAGGGCGGCTGCTCACAGACGAACCGGTTGAGGGCTCTCTTCTCCGAGACCCACAGCGACTCGACGAGCTGCCATGCGGCATAGGTGCTGGTGCCGATGTAGTTGACCTTGCCCCAGCGGATAAGCTGGTCCAGGGCCTCGAGGGTCTCATCGATGGCGACCTGGGAATCCGGCCGGTGGATCTGGTAGAGGTCGATCCAATCGGTCTGGAGGCGCTGGAGGGAGCGGTCGCACTGCTGGATGATGTGCCGTCGGCTGCATCCCTGCATGTTCGGGTCATCGTCGTCCATGGTGCCGAACACCTTGGTGGCCAGAACCACGGATTCGCGCTTGCCGTTCCGCTTCAGGATGTCGCCGAGGACCTCCTCGCTACGACCACGGACGTAGACGTTGGCGGTGTCGATGAAGTTGATGCCGGCATCGAGGGACCGGTTGACGATCTTGTCGGCCTCCTCGGGTGACGTGTCATCTCCGAAGAGCATGGTACCGAGACAGAGTTCACTGACTTTGACTCCCGTGCGTCCTAGGTTGCGGTACTTCAAGCTTGCCATCCTCCTTGCTGCCGGCCGGAGTTGGATTGCGGCGTGGACTCCCGGCCGCCAGTGATCTTAGTGTACTCTAATTCCGGCATCGACGCGAAAGGGGCCATCCCCGGCAGTAGATCTCTTGAAACGTCTCACCACCTGGCCGGAGGATGTGCCTCTGCCGGCGAATGCATACCCAAGGAGGGATTGCTCTTGCACCCAGCTCTGATCGTCGGCATCGCCTTCGCAGTCGTCGCCATCGTTCTCATCATCGCTCGCGTCCTCAAGGGACGGCAGCTCGAGCCCGGCAGCATCGAGGAGACCCGGCCCGAAGAGGAGCTGGTCCCCGAGGCCGAGCTGGAAGAAGCCAAGGGGCTCATCGAGGAG
>WJIW01000259.1 GCA_014730065.1 Armatimonadia bacterium
GTGGCGAGCCACCCATGCACTTCCAGAAGATCGGCCGATGTGCATCCGTGCCAGTAGGGGTGGGCCATGATCGCTTGGCCGCCGGCATCGCGAATGGCGTCCACTATGGCCTGGGGACCGTCAGCGGGATCGCGGTCGACGGCGCGATCGATGCCCAGGGCCACGATGTGGTGCTCGTGGCCCGCCGCGTTCATCCCGCCATGCAGCTCCATACCGGGCACGGCGATCATCCCGGCGTCGGCGACGACGCTGGGGTCGGTGAACCGCTCGTGGTCGGTGATGGCCAGGAAGTCGTAGCCTGCGTCGGCGTAGGCTCGCGCCAGCGCCGGGGGCGCCAGCTCCCCATCGGAGTTGGTGGTGTGGCAGTGCAGGTTGCCGCGCAGAAGCTGGGCCGGCGAGCTGAGAAGCGGGAACATCACGGGACCTCCGTGGGACCAAATGGGCCCTTGGGCTGGCCGATTGTAGGGCGGGGCCTCCTGGAGTGTCAAAACGTCGGGCCTAGCACTCGCGCGATGCGGGGAATTCCTGTAAAGTAGGTGCTGTGGGTGAAGCCCGCGCCACAGGGCCGCCCGTGGAGTGTGGCGATGCCCGCCGGAGTCCGGGTATCGCAGGTGATGTGTAAGTCCTGAACGGGCGCCTAGCGCCCGTTTGCTTTTCTCGCGTGTCGGCCCGGGCCGGGATGCCTTTCCCGTAGCAACACCGGGACCGAAGATGTGTCGGACACGTCGAGGCCGGGGCCCCCGGGGGTGCCGGTCTTCGCTTGTAGTATCCGTGTACCGCCAGAGATGAGGAGTGAGATCGCGTGCTGGAGCTCTCTCAGGAGCTGATAGACGAGTACGCGTGGTCGCTGCTAGTGGATGAGGTCGCATCGGCCATTGCGAGTCAGGACGAGGCAGCGCGCTTGCCGGAGATCGTCGAGGAGGTCAGAAGTGCGGGCCTGTCGGTCGGTCTTGGCCTGGTGAGCATGGCCTTGGAGGCCGGAGCGGAGCCCGAGGACGGCGCGCCCCCTATCTTCGTGCAGGAAGGCCGGCGACGATGGGATCTGGCCTGGAGAGCCGGTGGCGGCAGCCTGGACCGGTCGCTGCGGGCCTACCTGAACAGCCGTGGACGTCCAGTGCCCGTTGACGATGCCGCCCATCAGGTGGCCCTGGCTCTCCAGCAAGGCCCCAAGGAGACCCGCGGCACGGTCATCAAGCTCCTCGAGACCCGAGACACCTACTTCGTCCGGGACGGCAAGGTGGGCCTGTCGAGCTGGGTCCTCGATACCTCCTCCAATGACGAAGAGGACATCATCTGGGACAACTTCTTCGACCATCCCGAAGATGCCGAGGCCGTTCTGGAGAATCTCGACGCCTTCCAGGGCGACACCGCAGTTGAGGTGGCGCTAAGCGCCGTGAGTGCCTTCGGGCCGAACGTCACCGTCAAGCTGCTTCAGCTTGCCCGCTGGAAGAAGTCGGGCGGCGACTACGCCCCCATCGCCGACTTCATCGCCCTGGTCGATAGCGACGACGTCTACGTAGCCCCCGATCATACGCTGTTTCCCGCCGAGGCCAAGCAGGCCTTCGTCGACGCGGTGGCCACCGCCGCCGAAGGCATAGACGACGAAGGGCTGGAGGAGGAAGGCGACCCCGAGGCCATCCTCGACGAGATCAGCATCGGAACCGAGGAGATCCAGCTCGCCATTGGCTACGTAATGCGTGCCGGTGCCTCCGTTCCCGTGGAGACCCTGACCGAGGAGCTGCTCGAGGTCCAGCCCGAGGAGCCGGGCTTCGATCTGGTCGCCCGGCAGTTCGATGAGGCCCTGCGCCAACAGGGCGAGATCGCCATGTGCGGCCGGGGCCGCTGGATCTCCCCTCAGAACCGGCCCGAGGGGCGGTTCGCCGAGGTGCCCGAGCCTCTCATGGTCACCGTCGTCCGGGTACTCACGCCCCAAGGCGAGCCCGTGGACGCCGAGATGGAGGACGCGGGGCTCGAGGGCAACCTGGTCGCCCAGGTTCGCGATCCCGCCCGGGAGGACGTGTGCGGCGAGGATGAAGTGTCCATCGATCCACGCAACGCGCCCAGGCCGGAGTTCGTCCGGTGGGCCCTCCCGTACCACCACACCGAGGCCGGCACCCTGAAGGTCCGGCGCATCGACTCGGACTTCTACGGCGGTACCACGGGCATGGCCGAGTGCATCTTCCATTATGAGCAGGGCGGGCAGTACCCCGTCTGGGCTAACTTCAACCTGGGTATCGTCTTCGGCCTGGGCGAGTTCTACCAGAAGTACTGCCCCCCGTCGGGAGCCGTGCTCTTCGTGCAGCCCACCACCGTGTCGGGCGAGTTCCTGCTTCGGTTCGATGGCGAGTCCGATGAGGACATGTATCTCTCCGACGAGCGGCTGGCGGAGCTTCTGGCACTGCGCCAAGAGGCGCTGACGAAGGAGATGTCCATCTACTCCATCCTATGCCAGATCCTGGAATCCCACCCCGCTGGCGCGAACTTCGAGCGGATCAACACCGAAGTCAACGTGGTGCGCCGGACCCGGCGCCGGCTCATCGGGTCGGTCCTGTCCCTCTACCACTGCTTCACGACGAGGGGCAAGGACAAGAACGTCTGGCATCTGGATGCCAAGAAGATCGAGCAAGGGCGCCGCAAGGCTAAGAAGAAGTTCCTGCGTGCCGAATAGCCATCAGCATGCCCACCGACGGAGAGGACCCCTCGGATGACTCCCGACACACCGGTTCGCGTCCGGTTCGCGCCTTCACCCACGGGCTACTGGCACCCCGGCAATGCCCGCACCGCCCTCTTCACATGGCTATTCGCCCGCCATACAGGGGGTACCTTCGTGCTCCGGATCGAGGATACGGACCAGGCGCGGAACACTCCGGAGGCCATCGAGAACCTCCTGGAGAGTATGCGGTGGCTGGGGATGGACTGGGACGAGGGCCCCGAGGTGGGCGGCGACTATGGCCCCTACTTCCAGTCGGAGCGCCTGGACATCTACCGTCAGGCGATGGACCAGCTTCTCGCCGAAGGCAAGGCGTACTACTGCTTCGCCACCCCCGAGGAGCTGGAGCAGATGCGCGAGGAGCAGCGCTCACGAGGCATCTCGGCTCCCAAGTATGATGGCCGGTACCGAGATTACCCCATCGAGGAGGCCCGGAAGCGCATAGAGGCCGGAGAGCGGCACGTGGTGCGGTTCCGCACCGAGCTCGACCAGGACGTGGTGGTCGACGACATCGTGCGCGGCGAGGTGTCATTCAAGTCCAAGGACCTGGACGATTTCGTGATCGTCAAGGGCGACGGATTCCCCGTCTACAACTTCGCCTGCGTCATCGATGATACGGCCATGGCGATGACCCATGTGATCCGGGCCGAGGAGCACCTCTCGAACACCCCCCGGCAGATCCTGCTGTACCGGGCCATGGGCTACGAGCTACCACGCTTCTGTCACGTTCCCGTGGTGCTCAACACCCAGCGGAAGAAGCTGTCCAAAAGGGATCCTGGCGTCCAGTCCATCCTCTCGTACCGGGGGGAGGGGATCCTGCCCGAGGCGGTGATGAACTACCTCGCGCTGCTGGGATGGTCGCCGGGCTCCGAGCAGGAGTTCTTCACCCGGAGCCAGCTCATCGAGGCCTTCACTCTGGAGCGCGTCAGCCCGTCGCCCTCCGTCTTCGATGTCCGCAAGCTGGAGTCGGTCGGATCCGAGCACCTCAAGGTGACGGACACCGACAGCCTCATCGAGCTCGCCCTGCCCTTCTTCGTCGAGCTGGAGCTGTGCGCCGACCCACCGACGGGCGAGGAGCTGGCGGCCATCAAGGCGGCCGTCGACCTGCTCAAGACGAGAGCCTGGAACCTGCGGAACCTGGCCGAGAGCGCCATCTACCTTCTGCGGGGTGAGTACCCCATGGACCCCAAGGGAGTCAACAAGCGGCTCCTGAAGCACGATGAGACGCCGGCGGCGCTCGAGGCTATCGCCGACGCTCTGGCGCAGGTCGAGGATTGGGGCCTCGAACCCATCGAGGAGGCCTTCCGGACGGCCTCGGAGAGCGGCGGGTTCCACACGGGCAATGCCATCCACGCCACGCGTATGGCCGTCACCGGCAGCCCCAAGGGCCCGGGACTCTTCGAGTGCCTCGAGGCTGTGGGGAGGGACCGGGTCGTGGAGCGCATGAGGAAGGTCGCGGGTCAGGTTCGGACCGGTGAGCTAGCGGGCGATTAGTCCCGGAAGCCCCTACGACAGCCCTTCCACGAGAGCCTCGATCTCCGCGAACCGCTGCTCGGCCAGGAGACGGCCATATGGCGCGAACCGGTTCACGTCGGCCCACGCGGCCCAAGTATTGCGTGCCTTCCCCGCCGCTTCCATCTGGTAGTTGAGTAGGGCCTGTTCGGCCCTGAGGAAGGCGGTGCGTGTTGCCTCGTCCCAGGACGGCATGTGGGTGGCCAGGGTGGCGAGACGCGCGACCATGACGTCGGACAGCTCCTTGCCGTACTCCGCCGAGCTCTCGCGCTTGGCGTCGCCGCCACCGATGCCCTGATAGGGCGGATCGCCGGTGAGTCGGGCCAGATCGACCAGCTCGGGATGCAGGTGCATCATCAGCGAGGTCTCGAACACGCCGCCGTGGTCACCGGTGTAGCCTGCATCGATGGCTAGGAAGTACTCGGGCGTGCCCAGCACGGGAATGGCCAGCCGCTGGGTCGCCCGGGTCGCCGCCTCGCGCACGATGAGCTGCTGGGTCGCGCCGTAGTGTCCGGTGACGATTATGGCCGCCTTGAAGCCCACCCGGCCCAGCTCCATGCATAGCGCCATCAGCCAGTTGCCGAGGATTCGGGAGACCGTGCCCTCTTCATCCTCGATGCAGACGGTGAAGGGCTCGGGCACGCCGCCCATGCCGCCGTAGAGGGGAGGCAGAACCACGCCGCCACCGGCCAGAGCCGCCTGGCGGCACAGCTCGTGGGCCTTGAGCGCGTCCACACCGAGGCAGTTCTGTAGACCATGCCACTCCAGCGTCCCAAGAGGCACCAGCGCCGTGGGACACGCCGCCATGGCCTCTTCCATCTCGTGGGGGAGCATCCGCTCCCACTGCACCTTGCGCGGTCTCTGATCCATGGGCCGCCTCCGATCATCCCTGGCCAAGCGGTTCCCCTCGTCCGGGCACGCCACCTGCCCGGGGCGAAGGAGTGCGCCCGGTTCGCCCGAAAGCAGTTCTGGGATGGGACGGTAGCCGGACGGGATTGACGATGATCGGAACGCTCACCTGCGCGCTCGCACTCCTCACGCTCTCGGCGGGGCCCTCTAACCTCCTCACAAACCCGGACATGAGCGAGCCAGGCGCCGGTGGCCTGCTGCCGGCCGATTGGGAGCTGCTTAGAGGCGAGGCCGGCCTGAGCCGGGCCGAGCCCCATACCCCGCCCACCTGCCTGCGGATCGTCGACGCGAGCGCTGAAGACGGCGTGCCCGTGGAGTCGGCCCATGTACCTGCGCGGCCGGGCGGGACGTACCGCGCATCGGTCTGGGTGCGAACGGACGACCCGGTCAGTCCCGGGCTCTACGTACAGTTCCACGACGCCACAGGAGCGCGCATCTTCGAAGTCCATGAGCGTGTGGCCGGACCGACGGAGGGCTGGACGCAGCTTGGCGCGGCCGCCGTGGCCCCAGACGAAGCCGCGACGGCATCGGTGCTGCTCTACTCCTTCGCCGCCGATGTGGGAACGGCACACTTCGATACCGTGTCTTTGACGGTGGAGGGTGGCGATGAGCCGATGGAGGACGGTGTCCTGTTTCCGGCTGGACCGGGCAAGGCCGTGGCCGAGATCGGTGGGCGGCGCGAGCTGTTCGTCGATGACTTCCTGCTGGACGCGATGAGCGGCGATATCGCGAGGCGGCTTCACCATCCGACACGCCGGGAGGTCGTCCTGGAGTACGACGCCCCCTGGGAAGGCCCCACGAGCGCGTACGTGACGATCCTCCGCGACGGCGATACCATCCGGGCCTATTATCGGGGCTCGGGCCGCGCGGGCACCCACGAGGTCGTATGCATGGCCGAATCCGATGATGGCATCCACTTCACCCGGCCGTCGCTGAGCCTGTTCGAGTTCGAGGGACATGAGACCAACTCCATCGTGTGGCGCGGTGAGGGTGAGCACAACTTCACCCCCTTCATCGACACGAACCCCGAGTGTCCGGCCGACCAGCGGTACAAGGCTCTGGGGGGCGCGCCCCTGGTGGCATTCGTCTCACCCGACGGCATCCACTGGCGGCTGCTCGTGGAGGAGCCCGTCATCACGGACGGAGCCTTCGATTCCCAGAACCTGGCCTTCTACGACAACGAGCGAGGCCACTATGTGTGCTTCCTGCGAGACTTCGCTGACGGCGTGCGCACCATTCGAACCTGCA
>WJIW01000260.1 GCA_014730065.1 Armatimonadia bacterium
ACCCTCCAGGAGGCGACCATCAACTTGGTGGTGGACGCCCAACTGCTCTCCGACGATGCGACCATCAAGACCGAGGAGCAGGTCATCGAGCTGGACTTCCTCAGCCCGTAACTGCTGACCCACCCCCTCCCCCGCCCCTGGCGGTACCTCGCCGGGCGGGGGAGGTCTATGTACGCCGGCAAGGGGCCATCACGGGGCTCTTGCCGCGCAGTTGCCAAAGGCGTATGGTCGAAGCGGCCGGTCGGGTCAGCCGGCATTCGCGGTCGGGGAGCCTCGCCCAGTGGCACACCAGCCCAAGAGACGCTTCAATCTGGAACACTACCTGCGGGACTCGCCAACCCTGATGGCCTTCGGCACGGCGTTGCTCGTGGGCACACTATCGGGCTATGGGGCGGTCGGCTTCAGCCAGCTCATCGTGGCCGTGGAGAGCTTCTTCTACGACTACGTCCGTACCCCCCTGTCGCAGGTCTCCCATTGGCTGACCATCATCGTGCCGGCCATAGGTGGCCTGCTGGTGGGCCTCATGACCAAGTACGCCGCACGGGAGGCAAGGGGCCGCGGCGTATCCGAGGTCATGCTGGCCGTGGCCACCGAAGGGGGGGCGATCCGAGGCCGGGTGGCTCCCATCAAGATCCTGGCCTCCTCCCTCTGCATCGGCAGCGGCGGGTCGGCCGGCAGAGAGGGCCCCATCGTGCAGATTGGCTCATCACTCGGGTCCATGGTCGCCCGAGTGCTCCGACTGCCTCGCCGCACAACTCAGGTCCTGGTGGCCTGCGGCGCCGCGGGCGGGATCTCGGCCACCTTCAACACCCCCCTGGCAGGGGTCGTCTTCGCCCTCGAGGTGATCCTCCAGGACTTCGCCCCCGCCAACTTCGGGATCGTGGTGATCGCTTCAGTCACCGCGTGGTTTGTGGCCAATCAGTACGGCGGAGGCGAGCCAGCCTTCGGGCGTCACGACTTCGGAGTCAGCGGGCTGGAGGAGATGCCTCTTTACCTTGGCCTGGCTGTAGCCTGCGCTCTGTCGAGCACGCTCTTCTCCAAGGGACTCCACGTGGTCGAGGAGCGCTTCGAGTCCATCGCGGTGCCCGAGTGGGTCCGGCCCGCCATCGGGGGAGCCCTGGTGGGCCTGATCGCCATCTGGATGCCCAGGGTGATGGGAGTCGGCTACGGCAGCGAGCACAACCAGACCGTGCATGAGGTGCTCGGCAACGGTCTCCCATGGATGATGTGCCTATGGCTAGCCCTGGCCAAGATCGTGGCCACCTGGCTAACCTTGGGATCGGGGGGATCCGGCGGCGTATTCGCGCCCTGCCTGTTCATAGGAGCCACCTTGGGCTATGCCTTCGGCAACGCCGCCGTGGCGCTGCTGGGCGTCCAGGGCGACCCCCGCTCCTTTGCGCTGGCGGGGATGGCCGGCGTCTTCGCCGGAGCCTCGCGAGCCCCCATGACGGCTGTGTTGACCTTGTTCGAGATGAGCCAAGACTACCGCCTCATCCTGGCCATCATGGCCTGCGCCGTCGTCTCATCCATGTTGGCTCAGCGCTTGACCCGGGAGTCCATCTACACCGTGGGCATGAAGCGCCGGGGCATTCACATCGATCTCCATAGCCAGGCCGCCCTGATGGATGCCGTCATGGTCAAGGATGCCATGACGCCCATCGACGAGATGGACGCCGTGGCGCCCGATATGTCCGTCGCCGACTGCTACCAGGTCTTCGCTCGAACCGGCCACCACGGAATGCCGGTGATCGCCGATGACGGCGCCCTGGTCGGTATCGTCACGATCAAGGATCTGGGCCATGCCAGCGGCGGGGCCACGGGGCTGGAGCGGACCACGGTTAACGACGTCTGTACCCACCGACCCATCACCGCGTATCCCGACATGACGGTGAACGAAGCCCTTGCCCAGCCCGGTGCTGCCGACGTCGGCCGGCTTCCGGTGATCGAGCGGATGCGGCCCCACCGGGTGGTGGGAGTGCTCCGCAGAGACGACATCGTCCGCGCCTACGCTCGGGCGAGCGCCGAGCGCGCCCAGTCCCTGGAGAAGCTGGCCATCGCCGGATGGCTAGAGGGTGCCCACGTCCATGCCAAGACCTTCACGGTGAAGGAGACGGACGCCGTCGAGGGCACCCGAGTCGGCCAGCTCCACGTGCCCGAAGGCGTGCTGCTGGCGGGGCTACGGCGGGGCAACCGGGTGATCATCCCCAAGGGCGACACCATCCTATCCCCGGGCGACCGGCTCTCGGTGGTCATCGAAGCGGGCCATGAGGCCGACTACGAGCACTGGCTCAACAGCCTCCGCCACGGGAAGCCCGAACCGTAGGCCCACGGAAGCAGGGGCCGCCACGCGGCGCCGCGAACCCCGTCTCGTGTACAGGCACGTCGCGGAGGTGTGTCATGCCTGGCTACCGGTGCCCCAACTGTCGCGCCCGAGTGAGTCGCGACCACGAGCGATGCGCCGAATGCGGTCAACCTCTGGCCTGGGACCAGGTTCCGCCCCCGCCCACGGTCCTCGAGCCGCCCGTG
>WJIW01000261.1 GCA_014730065.1 Armatimonadia bacterium
CGATGCGGGTGGCGGCGGGCCGCTGAGTCTGCGAATTACCGTGCTGCCCGCTGAGCTTGCGTCGGTCATCGCCAGCGTTCAGGTCTTGCCGTCGACAACTAAGATCGGCACCGGCGGAAGGGCCACGTTCGAATGTGTGGTCACCAGTACGGACGACCGGCGCCTCTCCTTGGAGCCCACATGGCTCGCCAGCAGCGCGATCGGTTCGATCGATGACGGCGGACAGTTTACTGCGCTTGGGGAGCCGGGTTCTGGGGAAGTCGTAGCCGTGGTGGGCAACCTGGCTGGCAGTGCACAGGTCAGCGTGGCGACCCTGGGGGGCGGTCCTCCTGAAGTCCTGGGGCTAGCCGCAGATCCGGATCGTACCCTCGGCCATAGCGAGCCGGTGGTACTTACCGCCTCAGTCCAAGACCCCGACGGTGACTCGGTCTCCTACGATTGGACCGCTACCGCAGGCTCCATCGAGGGGTCGGGGGCCTCGGTCACCTGGACTGCGCCCGATGTGTCGGGGGCGTTCGCCGTTAGCTGTGTCGTCAGTGATCCCGATGGCCAGAGCGATGCCCTGGTCCGCACCATCCATGTGGGGGCTGGCGGCGTCGGGGTGGGTATCGAGTCGACAGGGGGGCAAGCGCAATGAGAGTAGTCATAACGGTGCTCCTCGGGGTGACCGCGGGGTTGGTGGCGATGGGTCACCTCGGCTGTAGTCCCACTCCGTCCGAGCTGCCGGCATTGGAAGGCGGCCCGCAGGAGGCGGAGGCAGGCAAGGTCGTCGTGACGGCCCGTTGGCCGGAGCCCTCGGAGGAGTCCGTGTCGGCTCGATTGATCCCTGCGGCCAGCGAGAGCATCCTCGTGGAGCTGCTTGCCGGCTCCGAGCTCCTGGAGAGGGTGGTCATCGCTCGACCCGGGGGCAGCGTGACCTTCGAGGCCATTCCCGCAGCCTACATCACCGTGCGCGCCACGGCTCGGCCCGGGACCGACGGCACGGGCGTCGCTCAGGCGGCTGGGGACAAGCAGGTCCGTGTGCTCGACGGCCAAACGGTCCAGGTCGCGCTCGTGCTTGGATCGACGGTGGAGTCGATCGAGCTGTCTCCCACGCCCATCGACCTACTAGCCGGCGAAGACCTTCAGGTCACAGCCACTGCCCTCAATGGAGCGGGTGAGGTCGTGCTGGTGGCCCCCGGCGCATGGCAATGGCTGGTCGCCAACACCGATGTGGCACAGGTGTCGTCGACAGGCATGCTCTCGGGCATCTTCGAGGGGAGTACTTCGCTGACAGTGACGGAGACCGAATCGGGCGCATCGGCGTCCCGTGCCGTCGGTGTGTCATGGGGCACGGCCGACGGCGTGGTAACGGTCAACCAAGGGGGTGTGGGATGAGCCGACTGCGGAGTACCCATGCAGTTGTGGCGTGTGTAGGCGTCTTCGTCGCAGCGCTCTGGGCGTCGGGCTGTCAAACCGGGACCATGCCACAGGGCGATTTCGGGCAGCCCGAGGTGCTGCAACCAGGGGAGTCCCAGTGGTTGGGACCGGTGGCCACGGCCCGCATAAGCGTGGCCTGGCCCGATGTCGAAGCGGCGTTGGTACCTAGTGCGAGCCAGAGCATCGTTGTCCAGTTCCACCACGGCGAGGAGCTTCTGGCCGAGGGCACCATCGCCAGGCCCGAAACACAGATGAGCTTCACCGGCCTTCGAGCCGCCACCCTCACTGTATCGGCAACGGCCCATCCCGAGCCCGACGGAAGCGGCACGGCTCAGGCCACGGCCTCGACGGTGAAGAAGATGGTCCCCGATGAAGTCAACACGATCGGGCTCACCCTCCACTCGACGATCTCCGCCGTGGAGGTCACGCCCAGTGCGCCCACGGTGGTCCATCAGTTCTCGACCCCTCTCACTGCAACGGCCAAAGACAGTGAGTCGAACATTGTGCTCACCGGCGGGACGTGGGAGTGGTCCAGTGAGGACCTTCAGATCGGCACGGTCAGCGACCAGGGGGTCTTCTCAGCCTCGGTTCCAGGCCAGGTTGTGGTGACGGCAACTGAGACCGAATCGGGTGTTGCGGGACAGGCTACCGTCACGGTCACCGACGCGGCCCTGTGGCCGATGCACGGCTGCAGCGCTCGGCGCGATAGCCAGTCACCCCTGCCCGGCCCGGAGTATGGAGCGGTGAAGTGGCATCACTCAAGGCCGGACCACGGCGACCTGGAGATGCCCCAGCCTGTGGCGGGCATGAACGGCCTGACTCTGAGCCAGTACACTCGAAGCGGCCTGTACGCCCTATCGAGCACCGGTGACGTCGTCTGGGAATATCCCCACGAGGCAGCCTACGACTTGGACGTGGCCATCGGCCCGGACGGCACGGCGTACGCCCGGTATGGCGATTACCTCGCTGCGGTCTCCCCAGACGGAACCAAGCTCTGGGAGCAGTCGAGTAGCTACTGGGACGCTGGGCCCACGGTGGATCTGAATGGAACCGTCTACATCGCCGACTGGACACCAGTCAGTGGAGACTCCAGGCTCCTCGCCCTGGGTAGCGACGGAGGGCTTCTCTGGAGTCACCCGGTCGCAACCAGCATACTGGTTAGGCCTGCCATCGGACCCGATGGGACCATCTACGTCGCCACATCCCGCGGCGCTTCTCAGGACTCGCTCCTGCTGGCCATTAATCCCGCAGGAACGCTGAAGTGGCAGCATGACTTCAGCCCCCTGACGGGCGTGAACATAGAGTGGCTTGCGGTGTCGGAGGCCGGGGACATTCTCTGTGGTGACGGATGCGGGATCTGGGCACTTCGAGCCGACGGCAGCCTGAAGTGGGAGCAGCTCGACTGCAGTAGCTACCTGGGCTACGGGGCCGTGGCCAGTGATGGCAGCGTCTACATCGGTGACGAAGACGGCGTCTTGCACGCGTTCTCGGGCGCAACAGGAGATCACATGTGGCAGACCGAGGTCACGGACCTGGGCTACATCACGGAAGCGCCGGCCATCGACGTGGACGGCACGCTCTACGTGAGTACGGACCACGGGCTCGTCGCCTGCCTGTCCGCCGAAGGTGACGTGCTGTGGCAGACGTGGCTAGAAGGCTCCCTCCTGCCGCTGTCCTCGCCATCCATCGGCCCCGAGAGGACGCTCTACGTCACCTCCATCGCCGCCCAGACCTACGCCCTGGGGGTCTCTGGATACGGCACGACCGACGTGACCATTCGCAACGCCCCAGAGGAGGGGTCCGTGAGATGACAACGATGAGAGCAGTATGGGCCCTTTGGCTCCTCGCTTCGAGTGCGTGCGTCACCCTGTCAGTGGGCTGCACCCCGGGGGCGCTGCCCATAGCCGATGCATCCGATGGCGGGCCCGGGGCTTCGGGGCCACCTGAAGCCGCCGGCGATCATGTCGTCGGCTCGGTGCGACTGCGAGTGGCCTGGCCTGCGCAGGCCGATGCTGGGGCTCGGGCGATACCCGCCGCAACTCAGAGCATCAAACTCGATATGGCCATTGCAAGTACCGGGGATCTCCTTACTGGCCTACCCGGCATGGAGGATCTCCCCTTGGAGCGCCCCTCCGGCGCCCCGCCATGGCCGGACCAAGTCGTTGAGATCTCCAGCGTGCCGGCAACATCCGTCCACTTCACGGCGAGGGCATACTCACAGGCGGGGGCCCAGGGTGAGCTGCTCGCCCGGGGCGCTGTGCTCGTCGACGTCCAGCCTGAGCTGGAGGCCGGAGCTTCGCCGACCGCTGTGGATCTCGTGCTGGGCGATCCGTGGCCAGAGGCTGATGCCGTGTGGCCCAGGTGGCGGGGAACGCCCGACGCAACCGGTGCGTCCCCCTTCACGGGACCGTCCACCAATGCCCTCAAGTGGCAGTACGATCACAACGGGGATGTGCTTGGATCAGTGCTGATCGGGGCGGATGGGACCGTCTACGGGCTATCCAGCGAGGGCGATGTTCTCGCGCTGGACCCCGACACTGGAGCCGTGCTTTGGGAGTGCGACCTGCGCGTTCCCATCGGCATGAGGGTGTTGACGCCAGAGGGACTGCTGTGCGGGAGCCTGCCCGATGGTGGCCTCCTCGCCGTGGACACCGCTACAGGTGCAGTGGCTTGGCGATCCGCCCCAGGGCCCGACACCCACTGGCTGGCCCTGTCCGGCGATGGGATGACCCTGTATGGGGGCCACCCGACCGAGCTGCGTGCCTATGACGCGATGACCGGGGCACTGCTCTGGAGCCTGGACACACCCCGCGACCCCAGCTACTGCGCCATTGACCATGTTGGCAACCTATACCTCGGTGCCGGGTCCACCCTTCTCTCCGTGGATCCAGCCGGTACGGAGCGGTGGACGCTTTCCCTTCCCGATACCGTGAAGACCACAGCCTACGGACGATCTGCAGAGACGGTGTACGTTGGCTGTGAAGACGGCACGGTCCATGCCGTGGATGCCGCGACCGGCACCAAGTCGTGGAGCCGGACACTGGGACTGAAGGTCCGGGCAGCGATCGGGGTTGGCTCTGACGGGACCGTCTATGCCGGCTTGGGCGATGGGATCTACGCCTTGGCTCAGGATGGGTCCACTAAGTGGTCCTACGGCACGGACGAGGCCTACTATCAGCACCTGACGATCGATGGCGCGGGCAACATCTACGTGCCCTTCGCGCCCGCGTCGAGTGACTCGGATCTGGTGATCCTGAGCCTTGACTCCGCCGGATCCGAGCGATGGAGGCGCGTGATCACCGACGACTATCCCAGTAAGCCCGGAGAGACGGCCATCGGCCCGGACGGTACGTTGTTCGTGGGCGGCGGGTCGTGGAGCATATACGCAATCGGCCCCGGTGGTTAGCCCAACGCAGGCGCCGCGCGCCACACCGTCCCCGGTCTTGACCTCCCCCCGGGCCTCGGCCTCGGGGGGAGGCCTATAGCGATCATACCCCGGCGCCACCTACCCATCACCCTGGAGCCGCTCGAGGTGAGAGCGTACGTAGCTGTGGAGCGGTAACCCCAGCAGTCCACACTAGCGGCCCGGCCCACGCCTGGCCACCGCTTCCCTATAGTGGTAATGTAGTAGCAGAATAAATGCACAGATTCGGCATGCGAACCGGCACCAGGCGCGGCCGCGGAGCCAACGGGGGAGATCGATCCACAGTGATTCTACGGATTACAGGAGCTTCTCTTGCAGTTATCGCCGTACTCATCATGGCGGGTTGTGTGGGCTCTGGATCGGCTCCCGCGCCTCCTGCCGGTGACGGAGCGCTGACGGTCACGGTTGAGTGGCCGGAGGTCTCGGCCGAGCTCATCCCATCCAATACGCAGCTCATCTTGGTGCAGGTCACCCGGTCCAGCGACGGGTCCGATCTAGGCGAGCTGCGGCTCACCCAGGCCCAGCCGACGGGCACGCTGGCGGGGATCCTCGCCGGCACCGAATGCCAGGTGACCGCTACGGCCTTCCCTGACGCCGATGGCACGGGAACGCCGGTCGCCCAGGCGACTACCCAGGCGACAGTGCCCAGCGGGAGTGCGGCCAATGTGCCCCTCGCCCTCGGCACGACCATCACCCAGATTGCCATCACGCCGGCTTCCGCAGCCATCGACGTCTTCGAGAAGGTCGCATTCTCCGCCCAGGCCATGGATGGCAGCAGCAACACCGTGCTGGTGCCCAGTGGCTTTGGCTGGTCCACGGACGATGCCGCCGTGGCTTCCATCAGCTCCTCAGCGGTGGTCACCGGCAACGCCGAGGGCACGGCGACGATCACCGCCACCGAGCCCGAGTCGGGCGCGTCGGGGAGCACCACGGTGACGGTTGGTGTCGCGTCGGTCAGCCTGAGCCGTATCGGACGCATCGGCGAGCCCGGCTATGCTCACGTCGGCTTCGTGAGCGACATCGCCGCCAGCTCCGATGACGAGGTATTCCTGCTCAACGGCTGGTCGGACACCGTGAACATCTACAATATGACCGGCACGCCCCTGGACCGGGTCGCCCTCCCCCCCGGCGGCTACACCGACGTGGAGGTCGGGCCCGATGGCCTCATCTACGCGTTGAACACTGGAAATGAGCATCCCGCCTACGGCGTGGATCGTGACAGCAATGTGGTCAACGTGATCAAGGCGACGGCCGATCCCGATTCCCAAGCCGGCAGCGTCAGCGGCATGGCCTTCGATGCCTCCGATCGCCTGCACGTTCTCGATATCTTCGGTGGCAGGGTGATCGTGTTCGACCTGTCCGGAAACTTCCTGTTCAACTACTCCCAGCACGGGAATGCCCTGGGCCAGCTCAGCTTCGCCATTGACTTGGCTCTCGGTCCCGCTGACAAGCTCTTCATCGCCGAGGACACGGGGAACCGCGTCCAACGCTTCACGGAGAACGGCGTTGCGGAGATGGAGTGGCCGGGCTACACCGGCTTGCGGGATGTCGCCGCGAACTCGACCTCAGTGTTCATCGCCGATCGCGACGATCCCAGCTTCGAGCGGCTCGATGGCGACGGCAACGCCAAGTGGGGGTCATACGGGCGACCCAACGACTACCGCTATCTGGCGGCCACGGAGACTGATCGACTCGTCGCCCTCACCACCGAGCACCAGATCCGCGTCTTCACCGCGGAGCAAGGCTCGCGGCTCACCCAGTGGGGAACGCCGGTGGGGACCCCCGGCCACTTCGCGGACGCCCGGAGGGTCGCCGTCGATGCCCAGGGCCGGGTGTTCGTCGTGGATCGGAACAAGGAAGTTGTTAGCCGCTACTCCGCCACCGGATCACTTGAGACCGAGATGGTGGTGGCACGTGGCTTTGCCTTCGGCGAGCCCAGGGCCGTGGCTCTCCATCCCGATGGCGATGTCTATGTAGGCATGGAGTACGGAGTGCTCAAGTACTCCCAGGACCTGGAGCTCATCGATGAGTGGACCGCTAACGCGCAAGGCGGAACCCTGAACGGACTCCAGGATCTGGAGGTAGGCCCCGGCGGTAACCTGTTCACCGTAGACGGGCCCGCCGACATGATCCGAGTGTTCACTACCTCGGGAGCCCCCGTGAAGAACTTCGGGACCTCCGGCACGGGCGTCGGGCAGCTTAGCAGGCCCGTTGCCCTCGCCTTCGACGCCTCGGAGAACCTGTACGTCGTGGATGAGCCGGGCAAGGTCCTGAAGTACGGGCCCAACGATGCCTTCATCAAGGAGTGGGGTGCCACGGGCAGCGGGCCAGCCCAGTTCGCGGAGCCTCGGGGGATCGCTGTGGATGTCCGGGGACTCGTCTATGTGGCCGACTACGCCAACCGCCGGATCCAGGTCTTCAGCTCCGATGGAGACTTCGTTTCCGAGGCCCCGCTTGAGGACGAGTTCAGCCCGCTTCTCGCCAACGACGTGGCGATCCACCCGAATGGCACCACCCTCGTGGCCGCCGCCCCCGAGGACGTACTCTCCTACGCACTCACCAACTGACGTGACGATACGACCGACATCTCGAGGAGGACCCGACATGGGCACCAGCAAGTCCAACCGAATACGAAATGCGGGAGCTTGGCTGCTGGCGGTACTTGCGCTCATCTGCCTGGTAGCCGCCGTCGGCTGCGGCGGGGGCTCGCCCGGCTCACCAGAGTCCGAGGCCCCCGGCACCGATGGCGACAACGGAGGTGACAATGGAACCGGTGACGACGGCGGCGACGACGGAACCGGCGGCGATGGTCCGCCGCCCTCGCCTATAGGCGACATCACCGCATCCCAGAGCACCGTCGGCCACGCCGAGACGGTGGAGCTGACCGTCAGCCGCAGCGGCAGCGCCGAGGCGCCCGTCGAGTTCTTCTGGTCCGCCTCCGTCGGCAGCATCTCCGGCATCGGCGATACGGTCGACTGGACCTCGCCCAGCTCCAATGGCGAGGCAACCATCTCGGTCTTCGCCTCCGACGCCAGCGGCGCCACCGGCACCGCCTCGACCACCATCACCGTTGATGCGGGCGATCTGGGAGTGGTCATCACCGAGGCGGGTGGATAGCACATGATCCGCCACTACCGGACGCTCCTCATCGGGCTCGCGGTGGTTGCACTGGCCGGCTGCGCCTCCACGCCCGGCCCCGGGCCGGAGGCCGATGGCGGCCTCGCCGTGTTCGTCGTCTGGCCCGAAGTGACCGCGGAGCTGATCCCCTCGGGCACCCAGTCCATCGGCGTCGAGGTTACGAATGCCGCCGACGGGTCGCCGGTCGGAAGCCTGCTCCTGACCCAAGCGGAGCCCTCGGGCTCGCTGACGGGCATCCTGGCGGGGACGGAAGTCACCGTAGCCGCCACGGCCCGTCCCAACGCCGACGGCACCGGGACGCCCCTTGCCGCCGCCACCACCCAGGCGACCATTCCC
>WJIW01000262.1 GCA_014730065.1 Armatimonadia bacterium
CTTCCCGGGTGGACGAGATCCTGGGTTCGACGGCTCGGGTGTTGCCGAACGACGAGCGACAGGCCAAGTACTTCGCCTACCGGATGGGCGCGGGACTGGGGCTTCAGGCCGGCCGCGCATACCTTCTGGAGCTGGACTACCCCGAAGACCAGCCCCGGACCGTATGGGTGGTGAACCAGGGTTGCGAGACACCGCGCGGATTCCATACCGGATCCACCGTCGGCGATGTGCTCCACGGCAAGTACACCACGAGCAACCCCGAGTCGCTGGAGGTCCCCTTGGCCGGCGAGTACCGTACGTGGCGGCAACTGTTCTTCCTCCACGACCGCTTCCCTGGCATCGAGAGCTTGCGGGGCGAGGGTCCACGTCCGCATACGCCCGAAGACGGGTTCTGGGTGATCGTTGCCCAGCCAGAGCCGGGGAATGCGCCCCTGTCAGCGGGGGCCGCGGTATCCCGCATCCGGCTATACGAAGCGCCGCCTGCGCTGTACGACCGTGAGCCCGTGGAGCTGCCGGACGGCCTGCCGTCCCGTCGAGTGTTCTGGCGCGAGGAGATGTCCGATGGCGTGATCCAGAGCACCGATCCCACCCAGCGAGGGGTGCTCAGTCCCGTTCGTTGGCACGAGTACAAGCTGCACCTATCGCGCTACCTGGGCATCAACACCTTCGCCAAGGACCTGCTGGAGTTTGGCGCCAACCAGGGCTGGGATTCCACACCGTACGGTGGCAATGACTGGGTGTTCATGGGGCCCCGGCCCGAGCTGTGGTCGAACTTGGTCACCCTCGCCGGCGAGATGGGCTTCCCCGTGCTGCCCTACTACGAGTACGAGGGCAGCAAGGGGTACCAGGGGTACGGCAACGAGAAGCGATGCGTGATGCTGAATGGTGGCGGCAGCTACACCCACGTCGGCTGGTGCGAGAACGCCAACGCCGATGTCACCGACCCCGACACCCTGGACGACTTCACCAAGATGCTCGACTGTACCGTGAGCTGGCTGACCGATCGGGCCGACTTCCTCGGCGCCTGGCTTCGGCCCCGACCCTCGGCTCTGCCGGTGAGCTTCGCCGACCGCTGTCTGGCGGAGTTCGCCATGGACACGAGTCTGGATGACCCGCCCACTCGGGAGCAGCTTCAGGAGGACCGTGGGCTCTACGAGCGGTACCTGGCGTGGTGGAACGGGGAGCGACTCGAGTTCCTGGAGGGCGTCCGCGCGCACCTCGCCAACTCGGCGGGCGTCGATGACCCCTTGGTACTGCTCACCACCGACACCAGCGAAGGCGGGGTCAGCTATCCCGAGTGGGGGGGGCCGGACGTAGTGACCGACGACCCCGCCACCTGGTCCGCTCTAGGCGAGACGCCCATCACCTTGGCGGATGCCATCGAGCAGCAGCGCCACCTGGCGGCCCTGACCCAGCCACGACTGACCTGGGATGAGTGGGAGTGGCAGCACTCGGCGCCTCCCGCCGACCCGGAGACGTACGCGGACACCTCGGGCATAGGCCTGACCTACACGATCAACCGGGCTTACACGGTGGCCGATCCCCGGTCGCTGGAGCCCTTTGCCGGCGCTGCCGGCCTCACGGTCGTGCGCCACTACTTCCTCAACGAGGACGAGATGACCGTCGACGATGAGCCGCTCCTGGGGTACTTCGTCACCGACGTGGAGAGGGCGGGTCCGTACTGCATGATGGCCGAGGCGCTCGCCATGGCCAATGGTGACCCCTGGCGCATTGGGTACCTCAGCTCCCACAGCTTCAACCGGGGATTCCCCGAGTACGTCCAAGCGTTCAACGATGCCTTCACGAGTCTGCCCGCTCTGCCGAGCGTGATCGTGGAGGACGCCGCGTCGGAGGCTCAGGTGGTCGTGCGAGCCATCGATACCGAGGAGCACGGCACATGGCTGGCCATCGTGAACACAGGGATGGAGCCCGTCGACGCGGTGCGGGTGGACGTGCCACCGGGCACAGCAACCGATGCCGTCACGGGCCAGCCCGTGGATGCCGACGGGGGCGCGGTCGCTCTGGACCTCTGGCCCTTCCAGCTTCGAGCGCTGCGCGTGGAGTAGACCCAGGCGGCGAGGCAGCTCGTGTTCGCCGAATAGGATGTTCATACGGGATGGGACAGGAGCCGCCCCTCCCCCGGCGAATCCTACCTCTTGGTGGACATCGGGCGACCCGGTACCTAGGTCGTCCGTGTCAGGAAGGGGCCCTCTCATGACCGGCGCCAGAACGCCTTTCGCTGCTCTCGCGGCAATAGTCATGGCTCTACTGGCCAGTCCTGCGTTGGGGCAGGACCCTGGCACTCGGGACCAGCTTGCGGCCGTGATCGGCCACGCAATGGACCTCCAGTCCGAGGCCGATGCCCTCATGCTGTCCGAGGCACCCTCCGATGCTGTGCAGCGGCTCAGGGGCGAGGAGGGCGAGCCAACTGACGCAGCCGAGCGCTACCTCCTGGCCCTGGCCGTCGCGGCCCTGAGCCACGATCGTGCCACGACCCTGGAGCTGGCCTCCCGTCCGCCAGACCTGAGGATGGCCGATCCCGATCGCTTGGTCGGGGCTCTCGTCGTCCTGGCACGCCACGGCGGAGCAATGCTCATCGACCCGCTCATGGACGCTACGCTCGCTGCGGGGCTAACTGCGGCGGGCGGCGACGGATCCCTCGACGGCCTCCTCGCAGTCGACGCCAGCACGGAAATCGAGAGCCCTTGGACTGGGCCCGCGTTGTGGGTGATGGCGTACATGCACTTCGCCGCCGGCGATCCCGACGGCGGCCTGACTCTCATCGAAGCCACACTGGGGGCCATGCGCGAGGAGCTTACTGGGACCTATGGCCTCGCTGCCAACCTGACGTGGCTGGCCATGTGGAGCGCCGACCCCGCTCAGTCGGCTGAGTATGCCGCAGAAGCCATCAGTGTATGGGAGACACTGGATCCGGGTTGTGCCGGACACCGAGAGGCCCAGCGACTTGCGGCCGTCGCCGCGGGCCAGCTAGGCGGCCGACCGACGACTGCCGACGAACTGAGCAGGTTCGTCGAGCCCCTGCTGGCCTGGAACCCAGGCTCCGTGGAGGCCGCACGGGTGCTGATCCCGTACGTCCATGAGACCGGCGCCGATGGCCACCGGGTGGAGAGGGCGCTGGAAGCCCTCGATGCGGTCCGAGTATCCGGTGATGACACCCTCGCCGAGTCTCTCGCGCTTCGCACCCTTGCCTGGTGCCAGGTCGTCGAGAATGGGCGGTTCGATGAGGCGGTGACGACTGCGGATCAGGCACTGGCCATCACCGCGCCCGGGGCCATCCCCCGTGGCTCCGCTCCCACCAATGTGGCGATCGAGCGTGGCGACACGCTGATGGTTGCCGCCCTGGCCCGGCACGAAGCCGGCGACGCTGACGGGGCCCGGGCTGCCCTGGAAGAAGCCACGTCTGTGTACAGGGGAAGCAGAGCTCCGGCGGACCTCAGGAGCGCGAAGCTGGCCGACGTTGCCGCCCATGCGAACTCTTGGGGCATGACGGAGGTGGCCATGGCGGCACGACCGGGCCTGCCCGAAATGGACGCAGCCGAGTTCCAGGCATTCACACAACGGGTGCTGGATGAGGCGGCCTCCCTCGATGCGGCGGCTGCGGCGGCCATCGAGGCCGAGGACGACGTAGCCCTCATTCATCGCCTCATCCTCACCGACGAGGGCGAGCCCACGGATCCGGTGGAGCGGTGCTTCCTCGCTTTGGCTGCCTGTGGGCGGGCCCGGTGCATCTACCGCGCCCAGCATGCGGGTGATACGCCACCCCTGGCGGGGGTGGCTCCGGAGCGTGGGCTTGCCGCCCTCTATCTACTGACCAAGGGCGGGGTCTGCTGGGACTTGGGCGACCGGCCAGCCCGACTCGCAGAGGCGGGTGGGCAGCGGGGGACGGCCAGTCCCGCCGTCATGGCGTGGGTCGGGAGTTGTGGAGCCAAGCTCAGCCCCGGGGAGGAATCGGCGTACCTACTGTGGGCAGCCAGCGAGGTGGCGCGTTTGAGCGGCCACCCCGAGCTTGCCGATGAGTACTCGGCCTCCAGTGTGGCCATGCTCGAGCAGCACGCGCCGGAGAGCTATGCGCTGTTTCATATGTACTATGCCCTGACTCTTGGCGACCGCTCGCCTGCTGATCGGACCGCCTGGGCCGCCAAAGCCGCCGACCAGGCGGAGCTCGTCGCGCCGGGATCTCACGAGCCCGTAAGGGCCTTGACCCGATTGGCTCAGCTCCACCGAGCGGCCCAGAATGGCGAGGCAGCCCGAGCCGCCTCCGAGCAAGCTCTCGTGGCCCTCCGAGCCATGCCCACCGAAGGTACCTGGGATCACTGCAACGCGGCGCAGGATCTGGCGAGCCATTGGCGTGCCATGCCGGACCCCGACCGGGAAGAGGAGCTCGAGGCGTGGCTGAGGGTCATCAAGATCAGCGAGGACAGTGGACTCACGCCTCCGTCCGAGAAGGCCTATCTCTCCATCGCCGGGATCTACGCTGACCATCGCGATGACAAGACGAGGGCGCTGCAGACGGTACGCACGTACCTCGAGCGCGTGGACGCGGAGATGGCTGGCGACCCACAGCTGCTGGAGCGCTACGCTTCAGCGTGGCCTGAGGTCGCGCGCCATGCCGATAGGGACTTCGCCCTGGAGGTCCTGGACAGATGGGTCGACGCTGCGACTCAGCAGGCCGGTAAGCGATCCGAGGCATACGCGGAGGCGATCCTCGCCAAGGCCGTCCATGTGGCCATCGAGCTCGACGAGCCCAAGGAAGCCACCGGCCTGGCCGACGAGATCGTGGTCTTGTGCGACGGGCCGGAGATCGGGTCGGCCGGGCTCCGGCTTACGGCGGCGGTGCAGGCGAGCCGGATCCATGAGCTGGCGGGCGACACCGACCGAGCCGTCGAGCTGACCCACGCCCATGTGGACCTAGCCCATGAGCTGCTGGGCGAGGGCGCCGAATGCGTGAGGCGATGGAGCTGGTCCGCTAATGCGCTCTACCGCATGGGCCGGCACGCCGAGGCCATCGAGCTGTACCAACGCGTGTTGGAGCTTAGTCGGGACGTGGCGCCCGCCCAGCGCCGGGACCACTGGTACTGGGTGCTCGCCCTCTGCGCGGGCGACCGAGGGCTGGAGCTGTTCTCCAAGCACTTGGCGGCCGAGGAGGCCGTCGATCCCCAGTCCGTCAACACCGCGGCCTGCCTGCATCGCTACGGTGGCTGCCTTCTCAGCACTGGTCAGCCCGCGGAAGCACTGGAGCAGTGGGAGCGAGCGCTCGATCTGGATCCTCCCCGGGAGTTTCACTGGTCTACCCTCCGAACCGCTGCCGCCGATATGCACTACGAGCTCGGAGATCTTAGTCGAGCGGCGGAGTTGTATGAAGACGCCTGGCGTATGCGCGGCGAGGACGGCAGCGCGTGGCGCCACATGGCGCAAGAGCTGGGGCGGCTGGTGGAGATCTATGCGGAGCTGGGTGACCTCCGGCTCGCGGAGGAGCGGCGGGCACGGATGGATGAGGTGGTCGCCGCCCACGCTCCAGCCACGCCAGAGGGCGCGCGGACGCTCATGGACCTGGCCAGCACGCTCGTCGACCAGGGCGACTTCGGCATCGCCCTCAGCCACCTGGAGCGTGCCCAGAAGACATGGGCCGCGGTCGCGCCCGGGTCATTGGATCGGGCCGCTGCCCTGGCACAGATCGCAGACGTCCGGCGGCGCATGGGACGGCTGGACGATGCCCTTCAGGACCACATCGATGCCCTGGTGATCAGGCGCGAGGCGGCTCCCGACAGTGAGCTGGTGGCCGACAGCCTGGCCGGAATAGCCACGGTCCACATCGCCCGGGGTGAGTTCGGACTCGCCATCACTCATCTCCTCGACGCCATCGAGATACGTCAAGAGAAGGGCCCTGGCTCGCCGGCCCACGCCGATGCGCTGAATAGCCTGGGGTACGCCTACGCCCGTAGTGGGCGCACCGACGAGGCCATCGAGAGCTACGAGGAGAGTCTGTCCATCGCCAGGCGGACCGCGGCCGGCTCGCTGACCGAGGCGTACGCGCTGAACAACCTGGCCCTGGCCCAGATGCAGGCCAGCGACTGGCAGGCCGCTGGGGCGAGTCTGGAGCGGGCGCTGCAGATCTTGCAGTCGGCCGCGCCCGGAAGCGCCGAGGTCGGGACAGCGACGAAGAACTTAGGCGACGTCCTGCTGGCAACGGGCCAGACGGCGGCCGCCGAGGTGGCCTACCAGCAGGCCCATGAGCGCCTCAGTGCGGTTCTGCCCGGCAGCACCGATCTGGCCACCGTTCTCCACGCCCAGGGCGCTATGCTGCTGGACGCGGGTGATGCTGTCGCGGCCGAGAGCAAGCTGGCCGAAGCGGTGGACATTGTCGAGCGCGCCCGGGTGCATTCGGCGGCCCAGACCGCTGCCCGCAGCCGGTTCTCGGCTCGCTTCGACGCCGTATACCATGACCTGCAGCGAGCTTTGGTGGCCCAGGGCCGGGCCGAGGACGCCGCCAATGTGGCCGAGCGAGGCCGCGCCAGGGGGTTCCTCGAGGAGCTGGCGGAACGCGGGGTGGCGCTGCAGGGTCTGCCGGAGACATTGGCCGCCCAACAGGCTCGTATCGATGGGGAGCGAAACGCGGTGTATGCCGAGATGAGGGGCCTGGGCGAAGGGGATCCCGATCATGAAGCTCTGGCGGCCCGGCTCGCGGAGGTGGAGCTGGCTCAGGAGCGGCTCGCCGAGCGCGCGCGGGCCCAGGATCCCGCCTACGCTCTGCTGCTCTATCCACAGCCCCTGGGCATCGACCAGCTTCAGCGCACGCTGGATCCTGGATCCATGGCCCTCATCTACTCTCTCGATGAGGAGGAGAGCCTTCTCTACAGCGTCATGCCCGGCGCACCCGTCGAGGCTCACCCCATCGATCTGTCCGTGGCCCAGGCAGAGGCGAGCGTTGCCGAGATCCTGGCGCAGATAGCCCGCGGCGAGGACGTGCAGGCCTCGTGCCAGCGGTTGGGCGCTAGTCTCCTGGGTCCCGTCGCCGATAAGTTGGAGGGGGCGCAGACGGCGCTCATCATGCCCGATGGCATCCTGTGGTATCTGCCTTTCAGCGTCCTGACCGCAGGCGACCGGGGCGATCCCTTGGTTGACCTGCTGTCGGTCAGCTACGTGCCCTCGGGAACGGCGCTTCTGGAGCGCCGGCGTCTGTCCGAAGGGGTACCGGTGGGTGAGACGGTACTCGCAATGGGCGATCCCGACTTCTCGGCACTGGATGCGGCGCTTCGGTCCGACGACGCAGCCACCCGCGGGATGGCCTCAGCTTTCCGCGGTGTGGGCGAGCGGCTGGCACTGGGCCGTCTCCCGTACACCCTAGTCGAGGTGCTGCTCATCGAGGAGGGCTCCGCGAGGCCCGTGGAGGCCCTTACCAGCGCAATGGCAACGGAGACGGCCTGGCGCGAGAAGGCCCCGGAGGCCGGGGTGATCCACCTCGCGACCCATGGTCTCTACGATCCCGAAGTGCCCATGGAGTCGTCCCTGGTACTCAGCTTCCCGCCCGACCCCGGCCCGCACGACGACGGCCTGCTCAAGGCGTGGGAGATCCTACGAACCGATCTGTCCTCGTGCGACATGGTGGTGCTCTCGGCGTGCGAGACGGCCAGAGGGGAGGAGGTCTCTGGTGAGGGCATACTCGGACTCACGCGAGCTTTCCTCGATGCTGGAGCCCGTTCGGTGCTATGCTCCCAGTGGGCCGTGTCCGATCAGTCGACGGCCGCGCTCATGGTCAGGTTCTATCATCACCGGGACGCCGGCCTCCCCAAGGCGGAGGCCCTCCGGCGGGCGATGCGCGAGCTGCGCACGGGGCAGCACGCGGACGGCACGCCGCTTGAGCTTCCCGCGGACTTAGGCGCCCGGCCCGATGAATGGAGCCATCCCCACTACTGGGCTCCCTTCGTGCTCATCGGCGACTGGCGCTAGTGCGGCCCGCCGGAGAGTAGCACCTGGGACCTCTGGCCCTTCCAGCTTCGAGCGCTGCGCGTTCGGTAGGAGGACTTGCCAATGATCATCTTCGCCATGCTGCTTAGCTCCGAACTGATGGGGGCCCCGATGAACCAGCCCATCGTCGAGTTCGAGCATTCGGAAGTCTGCTTCATGTACGGCGCTTCGGCCGAGGTGTACCAGCAGTACGGTTGCACCGTGCTTGCCTGGGGGCCCACACCCACCGAGGCCTCTCGAGCGGCTACGCGGGAGGCCGGGGTAATGGCATTCGGTAGCGTGGGGATGGTCACCGAGTTCGGCCGGTTCATCGACCGCTTCCCAGAGCGGTACCGAGAGGCCATCTGCGTTGATGTACATGGGGAGCCGATCCGTGTCCCCTGGCTCTGGGACCATACGCACAAGGGGGTGCCCGCCTACTGGATGTGCACGAACCAGCCCGTGTTCCGGGAGTATCTGCGTGAGCGGGTCGCGGACACTGCCGCTCGCGGCGCCGACGGGATCCATGTCGACGACCACCTGGGCACCTCGGGCAACCTATGGCACGGCGGCTGCTACTGCGACCAGTGCATGTCCGGATTCGCGGAGTTCCTAGGCGATGACGTGGCCGGCGACTTCGACTTTGGCGCCCACGTGCGAACCTGGCTGGAGGACAACCCGGACAAGGCCGAGCAGCGTTGGACCTGGCCCTACTACCACGAGTTCCAAGTCTTCCAGTACCGCGCCGCGGCGGAGCTGATGGCCGAGCTGAAGGGGCTCGCGGCGGAGACGGCGGGACGGCCTCTGCCCATGGGCGCCAATGCAGGCGTGCCGAGTGTCGCGCACCTGTCCGATTACCCGTCGCTCGATTTGCTCTCGTGCGAGGTCGCACAGCATGCCGATCAGCGGCGTCCGAGTAGTGGCGTTGCCTTCGCTTACCGCATGGCCGAGGCTCTGGATCGGCCCGTTGCGGCCACGGCAGCAGGGTATGACTGGGCCCTGGTGGCCGAAGAGGAGCGCGCGGGGCTTGCCCGCACCTGGATCGCCCAGGCCTACGCTCTGGGCCACTTCTTCTGCGCCCCCCACCACCAGTGGTGCTACAACGAGGAGAAGGGCACCCACTGGTACGAGGGACCCGCCGAGGAGTACGCGTGGCTGTACCGGTTCGTGGCAGACCATGCCGCTCAGCTCGATGGCTTCGAGACCCTGGCCGATGTGGGCATCGTGGTCGCCGCCGCGGCCCAGCGCCAGGGCAAGCGTGACGCTGATCAGCTCGCCGCCGGCCTCGCCGAGGCCGGCATCCCCTTCCGGGTGCTCCTCGGCGGGGACGATGCCCTGCCTTGTCGGATCACGGCGGAGGAGCTAGCTGAGTGCCCGCTGATCATCTCGCCGAACACCGAGCAGCTCCAGCCCGAGGACCGAGCCCTGCTCGCCCAGCGGGCGGAGGACAATGGCGTCCTGCCCTGGAGTGACGTTGACGCCGTGGTCGCGCAGCTCGCCGCACCTGTCGCCATCGAAGGCGCCGCAAGGGCCTGGGCGCTACCTCGCCGGAACCCAGAGACGGGCGCCGTGGCCATCCACATCGCGAACCTGGACTACGATCCCGAGGAGGACGACGTCCGGCCCGTCTCCGCGGCGGTGCTTCGAGTCGACGCTTCACTCGTTCCCGGCGGCGCGACCCAAGCCGCGGTGCACCGGGCGTCTCCGCAGCCGCTGGAGCCGGTTGTCGTGAACCTGGATCGGGCCGGCGATGAGGTGGTCGTGGAACTTCCCGAGCTGGGCCTGTGGGCGATCGTGGAGGTGGGGTAGGGGGCGCGCCCTTCCCGGGTTGCGGCGAGCCTTCGTGACTGCCGGTACAACTGGAACCCCCTGTGGTCCCCCTTCGGATTGAAGGGGGGACGGAAGGACTGCCGTGGCTCGAGCAGGACAGGCCGTCTACATTGGGACGTCTTGCCACGCGATCTGGTCGGGAGGCCTGCCAACGCAGTGCTGGTAGAAGTCGGTTGGTTCGAAACCTGCGTCGGTTAGGATGTTGTCATCACATAGTCGGATCAGCACCGCCTGGTCGACGGGCACGAGACGCACTTCGGGGAAGCTCCGGATGTCCACCACCACGTACACGTCGTGATCCGCTAGGGACCCGCGCAATCGTGCCTGCGTGATGGCAGGCCGGTTGGCGCCAAGGTAGGACGAGGGCTGCAGCTTGAGGCCAGTGTTCATCGCTCGGACTCTCACCACATCGCCTGATGCAGTTGTCCCAACATGCTTCTCGCTCCGCTGAGCGGGAGCCAAGCCATAGACTCGGCATGCCCACCTGAACGCCGGATACGACGATGCGCGAGCATCACGCATCAGGTCAGGGATCTGCCCAGGCTGCATCCAGAGAGCAGTGGCGATCGCGTCGACATCGAACTGAAGCCGGGTGGGCTGAGTAAGGGGTAGCGGGAGCTGAACTGAGCGCATAATGCAGTCACCACTTCCGATAGACTCAGGTGACATTCTGGCCCTGGCAGGATCCTCGCTGATGACCTTCGAGGGTCGATCTAGTGGCCCGGCTGGCTCGCAGCGCCCTTCCCGGGTGGCGGCGAGCCTTCGTGACTGCCGGTACAACTGGAACCCCCTGTGGTCCCCCTTCGGATTGAAGGGGGACGGACGGACCGGCGGGCGGGGACGCCC
>WJIW01000263.1 GCA_014730065.1 Armatimonadia bacterium
GAGATCCAGGTCGTCGGTGCCGAGAACGGCCCGGCAGACCTCCTGACCCATGCGCCCTCCCGCCCCCGCGACGATGACCTTGATGGTCGACATGGCTTCCTCGTCTCCTCCGTTCGCTACGCCTCTCTCCACTAGCCCCGTGCGCTCCAGGCGTCGTCCAGGGCTTGGCGCAGCTCCTTCTCCTCGATAGGTCCGATGGCCGCGACGCACGGCTGGCCTTGGTCGAAGAGGCTTGCGCCCATCTCCTCGGCCTGATGGCGAGTCACGGCATTGGCTCTTCGCTCGATCTCCTCGAAGGGTACCGGCTGGCCCAGGAAGATCATGGCCCGGGCATTCCGCGTCTCGCGGCTATCGGTGCTCTCCAGGGCCAGGGCTGTCGACCCCTTGAACTGCTCCCTGGACACCTCCAGCTCGTCGTCGCTGAAGCGCCCTTGGCTCAGGTGCCTGGCCTCCTGGTAGATCAGCCGAAGCACCTCGGGCACATTGCCCGGACTCGTGTCGGCGCATACGAGCAAGGCGCCCGTGTCGCTCAGCAGCAGAGGCTCGGACCAGACCGAGTACACCAGCCCTCGCTCCTCGCGGATGCGCAGGAAGAGCCGGCTGGAGGTGGTCGCTCCGAACATGCCGTCCACCAGGGCCTGGGAGTACCGCGAGTCCGAACAGGCGCCGCAGCCGGCCCAACCGAGAACCAGATGCACCTGCTCCAGGTCTTTGGTGGTGCATCGGAGGGTCGCCCGAGCCGTATCGATGGGTTCGGCCCCCCGCTCCGGCTCGCCACCGGGCATATCGGCCAGGCTCCGCTCGGCTAGCTCTGTGGCCTCGTCGGGATCCAGGTTCCCGGCCATGGAGACCACGGTATTGGACCCCCTGTACCGGCTCTCATGGTAGGCCAGGAGACCGTCCCGGTCGATGCCCTCCAGGTCGGCCAGGGTGCCGGTGATCGGCGCCCCCGCGGGGGAGTCCGGCCACAGGGCCTCGATGGCATGGTCGACCACCAGCTCGTCGGGCGTATCCTCGTACCGCTTGATCTCCTCGGCGATGACTTGCCGCTCGGTGGCGATGCCCTCGGGCGGCAGGGCGGGGTGGGTGAGCATGTCGCCCAGCAAGTCAACGGCCATGTCCAGGTGCCCGTCGGGCACCCGAGCCAGATAGCCCGTCGTCTCTCGATCGGTGCGGGCGTTCAGGTCGCCCCCCACGCGGTCGATCTCCAGGGAGATCTGCTCGGCCGTACGGCTCGGGGTGCCCTTGAACAGAAGATGCTCCATGAAGTGGGCCTTCCCGGACTCCCCAGGCCTCTCATGGCGGGAGCCCGTCGCCAGCCACATGCCCACACTCACCGAGCGCAGGCTCGGCATCGTCTCCACGACCAGCCGGGCGCCATTGCTGAGACTAGAAGTGACGATCATACGAAGGCTCGCTCCATCCTATGGGCGGATGGTAACACAAAGGGAGAGGCGCCAGGCCTCTCCCCTGTGGTCGTGTGCTTATCCCCTGCGATGGACGCCGAAGGCGCCCACTTGCGAGGACTAGTCGCGCTTCTTGTCGCGGTACTTGACGTCTCCGCCGCCTCCGCCACCGTCGCCGCCACCGCCGCGTCCACCGCTGCGTCCGCCACCGTCGCCGCCGCTGCGGGGCTTGCGACGCCCACGCGAACGCGAGGAGGACGAGGAGGAGCGCCGGCCACGGTCGGACCGGCCGCCGCCATCATCGTCCGAGGCGCCCTCGGGCTTCTCCAGCATGGCCTTCCGGCTCAGGTTGATGCGGCCCTGGTCGTCGATCTCCTTGATCTTGACTGTGACCTGATCGCCCACTTTGAGGACGTCGGCGATGGACGGGGTATGCTCCCACGCGTAATCGCTGACGTGGAGCAGGCCATCCTTGCCGGGCAGGATCTCGCAGAAGGCACCGAAGGGCATGAGCCGGACCACGGTAGCGTCCTCGAAGACCTCGCCTATCTCGGGGACCCGGACGATGTCCTTGATCGCCTGGACCGCCTGGTCGGTCGCTTCGGCGTCCACGCCCGAGACGAAGACCTTGCCGTCCTCCTCGATCTCGATCTTGACGCCGTACTCCTCGAGCTTCCGGATGGTCTTGCCGCCGGGGCCGATGACCTCGCCGATCTTCTCCTGGGGGATCTCGATGGTGATGACCCGCGGGGCGAAGGGCGATAGCTCGGGCCGGGGTGCGGCAATGGCCGACTCCATGGTGTCCAGAACCTGCATGCGGGCGTCCTTGGCCTGGAGGAGGGCCTGGCCGAGGATCTCGGGGGTCAGGCCTTGCGTCTTGACGTCGAGCTGAAGGGCCGTGATGCCCTCCCGGGTGCCGGCCACTTTGAAGTCCATGTCGCCGTTGTGATCCTCGAAGCCCTGGATGTCGGTCAGAATGCTGTAGTTGTCGGGCGACTCGTGGATGATTCCCATGGCCATGCCGCCGACGGCCGCCTCGATGGGCACGCCAGCGTCCATCATGGCGAGGGAGCCGGCGCAGACGCTGGCCATGGAGGTCGACCCGTTGGAGGAGACGGCCTCGGAGACTAGCCGTAGCGAGTAGGGGAACTTATCCGCCTCGGGTACGACGGCCCGCAGCGCTCGCTCGGCCAGGGCCCCGTGTCCGATGGCTCGCCGGCTGGGCCCGCGCATGGGATAGGCCTCGCCGGTGGAGTAGGGCGGCATATTGTAGTGGTGCAGGAAGGTCTTGGGCTCCTCGTCGGTCAGGCCGTCCAGGCGCTGACCCTCACCCAGGGTGCCCAGGGTGGCCATGCAGAGGATCTGGGTCTGGCCGCGCTGGAACAGGCCCGAGCCGTGGGCTCGGGGCGTGAGACCGACCTCGGCGCTCAGCTCGCGAAGGTCCGCTGGGCCTCGGCCGTCGGGGCGCCGCTTCTCGCCCAGGATCATGGCCCGAACGGCCTTCTTCATGGCCTTGTCGATGGCCTGATCGATGTCGTTGGCCTTCTCCTCGCCGAACTTCCCGGTTAGCTCCTCGGTCAGCTCCTTCTTGGCATCCCTGCGGGCCTTCTTGGCGGCCTCGAAGTCATCAACTCGCAACGCCTCGTCGAGCCGCTTCTCGCCGCCCATCTTGTCCAGGGCCTCGACCACATCGTCGTCGGGGAAGACGTAGACGGCCTCGCGGGGAGTGATGTCGACCTGCTCCTTCAGCTCCTCGATAAGGTCGCAGATGCGCCAGCACTGCTCCTGGGCGATCCGGCAGCCCTCGACGATCGTCTCTTCATCGACACCGTCGCTGCCGGCCTCGATCATCATCACGTGGTCCTTGGTGGAGCTAACGATGAGATCCAGGACCAGCTCCTCTTCCTCGGAGTGGGTGGGGTAGACGATCCACTCGTCCTCCTGGGAGAGTCCCACGCGCATGGAGCCGAGGGTAGCGGAGATGGGGATCCCGCTGATGCCCAGCGCCGCCGAGGCGCCGATCATGCAGAGGATGTCCATCTGGCTCTCTTGGTCGGAGCTGAGGGCGGTGGCGATGATCTGCACATCGCTCCGCATTCCCTCGGGGAACAGCGGCCGGAGACCGCGGTCAGTGAGGCGGCTAGTGATAATCGCTCGCTCCGTAGGGCGTCCCTCGCGGCGGAAGAAGCTGCCCGGGATCTTGCCCGCGGCGTAGAGCCTCTCTTCGTAATCCACGGTGAGGGGGAAGAAGTCAATGCCCGGCCGGGCCTTCTCCGACGTGCACGCGGTCACCAAGCACATGGTGTCTCCCGCGCGGACGACGACGGCTCCGTGGGCTTGAACGGCTAGTTTTCCTGTTTCGATGCTTAGGACGCGATCTCCTAAGTCCATTTCTACTCGTGCGACTGACACGTGTCATTTCCCTCCATTTCGGCCCCTCCCGGGCTTCCTCCCGGGCTCGAGCCTCCCGCTTCAGGCGGGCATCGCCGTACAGCAGGATAGGCGCACCCATTGGGGGCGCCCCCTGCCGTATCCAGCGGCTTGTTCGCTGCCTAGTCTCGGGTCGTTCTGTCGCGGAGAGCCGGCAGGCTCTTGCTTGTGGTTTCGGCGGCCTGGGCTAGCCATGATGGCTCGCGTTCCCGGGCCCGATCCGCATCCGCCAGCTACCGGCGGAGTCCCAGTTTCTCGACAATGGCCCGATACCTCTCGACGTCCTTCTTGCTCAGGTAGCGCAGCAGGCGACGCCTCTGACCCACCATTTTGAGCAGGCCCCGGCGCGAGTGGTGGTCCTTCTTGTGCTCTCTCAGGTGCTCCGTGAGCTGAACAATGCGTGAGGTGAGAATGGCGATCTGCACTTCCGGCGACCCCGTATCGATCTCGTGGCGCCGGTGCTCTTCTACAAGCTCGGTCTTCGTCTGTGGATCCAGCGGCATGTGCGCTCTCCTTTGGCTGCGTGTTGCCTACGTCCCAGGCGCGAATGCCAACCGCGTCCGAGACGTGGCCTCAGTCGCTCCGGAGTCTAGCACGGGGCCCCCGCCTTGTAAAGCCACGCCGTGGCTCGCCCCCCACCGCCCTTGCCCGCTCCGCGGCCCCCGGCCTATCCTCTGGCCCAGGAGGCGAACCCGATGGCGATCACCCTATCCCTTATTCCCTTCGTGCTCGGCCAACCCCTTGCCGACCGGGATCCGGCCCTCGCGGCGCCCCCCGTGGACCTCACCCCCGGCCCCCAGTACGCCGATGACCGCCGGCCCTTCCAGGGCATCCCGGGCATCGAGCGCGCCCCCGGTGGCCGGCTGTGGGCCACCTGGTACGCCGGCGGCGAGACCGAGGGCCCCGAGAACTACGTCCTGCTGGTCACCAGCGGCGACGACGGCGCCACCTGGTCGGGGCCCGCCCTGGTCGTCGATCCGCCGGGCATGGTCCGAGCCTACGATCCGTGCCTCTGGGTCGATCCCCTGGGTCGCCTGTGGCTGTTCTGGGCCCAGTCCTACGGCTGGTGGGATGGCCGGGCGGGCGTGTGGGCCATCCGGACCGATCAGCCCGATGCCGCCGAGCCCCAGTGGTCTGGGCCCCACCGCCTCTGTGACGGCATCATGATGAACAAGCCCGTCGCCCTCTCCTCGGGCGAGTGGGCGTTGCCCGCGGCGATCTGGGCCATCGAGCCCCGCACCGGCGATGGTGAGCATGCCCACGAGCTGGGCGACAGGGCCGGCTCGAACATGATCGTCTCCCTCGATGAGGGCGAGACTTGGGAGTACCGCGGGGGCTCCACCGTCCCTGGCCGGGCGTGCGATGAGCACCACATCGTGGAGATGGACGACGGCCGGTTGTGGATGCTGGTGCGCACTGGCTACGGCATCGGTGAGAGCTACTCCCTGGACCGAGGACGGCGCTGGTCGCCGGGGCGGCCCTCGTGGATCCCCCACATCCCCGCCGCCAGGTTCTTCGTCCGCCGCCTAGACTCCGGGAACCTGCTGCTGGTGAAGCACCGCCCGCCCGACGGCCGAACCCGGTCCCACCTTGAAGCGTACCTCTCCGAGGACGATGGCCGGAGCTGGGTCGGCGGCCTCTCCATCGACGAGCAGGCGGGCGTATCCTACCCCGACGCGACCCAGGCGGACGATGGTCTCATCTACCTGATCTACGACTACGACCGCACCGGCGCCCGGGAGATCCTCATGGCCACCTTCCGTGAGGCCGACGTGCTCGCAGGCCAGACCGTGTCGCCGGGCGCAAGGCTCGGCGTGCTGGTGAACAAGGCGGAGTAGGGGACGGGCCGCTCCGCGGCGGCCACCGTGCTAGTCGCCATCCACGTACAGCCCTCGCGCTCGCTCCAGGGTCAGCTCTTCGAGTGAGATCTGGTACCGGGCCCACGCGAGTCGCTCGAAGTCGCCTATCTCATCCTGGCGCCGGATCCACTCAGCGGCGGCCTGCTGGTGCAGCCTCTCGGCCTCGTTCATGGCCTCTCGCGCCTTCTTCGGGTCGTGTGCGGCGCTGTTGCGATCCCCGTAGTGCACGACCCATCGCAGTTGCGCCTTCCAGCCGCGCCGCCCCGCCTGACGATACCTCGCCTCCGCTAGGGCAGATGGAATGTGGTCGGCAAGGAAGCAGTCGCCGATCACCTCCTCGGCTCGGGCCACGGCCGCGGCAGTAGACTCGGGGTCCTCGACGTCCGTTTCGTATGCGAGAGTCGCGAGACAATCGAAGGCAGCGCGGCGCAAGCCGATGGCGCTACTGGGATAGTCCTTGGCCACTTCCTGAAGGGCGACCCAGTCGGGTGTGTTGCTGACGTATTGGCCCTCCTCCCGGTCCGGTATGTGCCGCTCCAGGGCCATGGCCGCTAACACGTCGGCTCTCCGCTCGGCGTCGGTTACTCGAACATTGTGGAGCGGCACCAGAGCATCGCCCGGCCACTGGGCGCCCGCCGGCTCCCTAGTGAGATCGTCACGCACCCGGAGCCTGACTTCATGCCCCTGAGGGTCTCCAGTGCGAGGCGGGGCCGCCAACTCGACGACGCCGGTCATCTTCCCGCCGGCGGGGATCACGACCAGGCCCCACGACGGAACGGCCCTGCCGATGCTGTCCCTGGTCCACCACGCATGGCGCGGTCGGAGTAGCGGGGCGGCCGGAACCCAGTCGTCCGCGAGGGGGGCCCTTCGCTCGATGACCACAGGCCACCCCTCACCGATAAGTGGAGCCACGACCTCCGCCGGCGCCTCCCCACGGTTCGTCACGGTTAGCCGCAGGAGGATGGGTTGGAAAGGTACGGTCCTGGTCTCCGCCAACTCGGCAGAGAACCACAGGTCGCCTTCGTACCCGTCAACGGGAACGGGGTCGGTGGCGCTGGGATAGGCTGCCACCCAGACGGCCAGCATCAGAAGTCCGATAGCACGCATGGATGCCTGTCCTCCTCCCGGCCGAGGGCCATCCCCTTAGGGGAAAGGCCACGGCCTGCCCGCTGAGCGTTCGGCAACCCAGGCGACCATCGCCGGGTCGCCAGTTTCCGCCGCTGCCTCCCTGGCAGCATCGAAGAGCTCCCGCACCGGGGCTGTGCCAGGACCCGCCGGTGGCCCCAGGGCGTTCCACTCCGCAATAGCCTGGGCCACATGGGGCATTACAGGCAGCCGGTAGGCCAGTGGGTAAGTGCCGTGACGCTCCATGAACCCCGCTACGCGGTCGGGTGCCGCCTCTTGGATTGGCGGCCATGGCCCGCTGGACCATCCCTTGCGGGCGAGATCGGCGTCGTACCACAACTGGTAGTACTCCAGATGCACCTGGTATGCGGTACCACCGAAGTGTTCCGCCACTGCATCCCGCTCCTCAAGCCAGAGGACATCGGTTAGGCCCTGTGGCCACGCGAATCTCGCGTGGTCGTGGCTCCTGAGTCGTTCGTAGGCTTCGGCCGTCCTTCCCTCGGGCTCTACGACGCGGATCTCGCCGAGATCCAGCACCTGATCCTCGAGCCAAAGCGACACGTCAGGGCCAGCATGAAGGGGCAGGCCGGCGGCAGGACCTTCCGGGTGATTGAGTAGCCGCGGGTCGGGGTTGTAGTGCAACCTGATCCGGTACGTGCCGATTGGCAGATCGGGCCACCAGATTCCCAGGTCGAAGGCCGTGTGGATGGTGCTTCCCGCCGGGATGAGCCATGGCTGCACAGGAGTGGCTGCTGCGCGGCCGATGTACGGTCCGTTGAACCCCCTCCCTTGGCGGATGGGCGCATATGGGTGATCGTAGTCCGGTGGCCCCACGCGCATGCGCTGCCCCTGGGAGTCACGCACATCGATCTCGTCGATGGGCCAGGCCGGCCCCACGGCCGTGCCAAAGTACGGAGGCACCACCGCCACGTCGTGCACGGCATCGTTCCGAAGCTCCATCACACAGACAATCGGCTCTCGAGGGACAAGCTCCCGTTCTGTGGGACTGCAAGACAACACCACTGCCCCTCGGGCTGGGCCCAGGCTCAGCCACGCGATGGCGACAACCACGGCCGCACATTCGATGCACTGAATGGCTCGCATGATGCGTGTCCTCCTCACGGCCACCGTGCTAGTCGCCATCCACGTACAGCCCTCGCGCTCGCTCCAGGGTCAGCTCTTCGAGTGAGAGCTGGTACCGCGCCCACGCGAGTCGCTCGAAGTCGCCGATCTCCTCCTGGCGCCGGATCCACTCAGGGGCGGCCTGCAGTGCCGCCTCCCACCACGGCGCGTGCCCGGCCGCATGCTGGGCTGCGTTCCAGGTCTCGTCGCCGCGCTCGCGCCACTCCAGGGTCAGAGGCCACCCCCCGCCGATGAACGGGTGGGTGACCTCCACGGTGTCTTGGGTCAGGTTCGTCACGGTTAGCCGCAGGAGGATGGGTTGGAAAGGTACGGTCCTGGTCTCCGCCAACTCGGCAGAGAACCACAGGTCGCCGTTGTAGCCGTCAACGGGAACGGGGTCGGCGGCGCTGGGATAGGCTGCCACCGCTAGAAGTGCCACCAGTGCGGCGCATCGCAGGCCCGCCATGCGTTGCCTCCCAGCACCAGCGTCCCCCCGACCCCGCCGCTGCCCCGATGAGCGTATGACCCCTGCCCGAGGCCTTTGGTTCCGAGTTTCTGCGGTGTCAGCGGACTAAGCCGGGGGCGCCCCCACCCACCCCGGCACGCCGGAGGCCGGCCAGTCGCGGCGGTAGACCTGGTCGCCGTAGCGGTCGAGCTGGTCGGCCAGGGCGAACATGCCGCTGGAGCGCAGGTACCCGCCGGCCTCGATGTGGTCCAGCATCGCCCGCCGGATGCTCGTGTCGCGCCGCGCCACCTTAGGGTCCACGTCCTCGCTGTAGAAGAGGAAGAACAGGCCATCCTTGCCCGAGGACGCGATGGGGAACAGATACAGCTCCTTGAGGTGCTTCACCAAGTTAGCCTCACCGCCGAGCATCCGCTCGAAGCCGGGGTTGTAGATCCAGGAGAAACAGCTCACCGTCGACACCGGCCGGTCCGGGAAGGTCTTGGCGAAGAAGGGGAACGCCCGGGTGAGCGAGTCGTGGCAGGCCCCGGGGGTCATCCCGCCGCCCGAGGGTATGTGCATGTCCAGGGTATCATCGCCGGGCCTGAGGACACACTCCCACTCCGAGAGATCGATCCGGGCCCTCTCCCGGAGCGCCATGCCCCGGGGATGGATCACGTTGCCGACCACGAAGCCCTCGCCCTCCTCGAGCTGGGCGGTGAAGGCGGCCTCGGTGATCCCCTCGATGGGGATGAACCCGTCCTCATCGAAGGCCACGCCATCCTCCGATAGCGCCACCACATGCCCCGAGTCTCGGTGCCGATACGCCCGGAGCTTGCCCCGGAAGGGCTGGATCATGTATTCGAAGCGCCCGATGCGGAAAAGTCGCGCCGAGGGGTAGTTCCGGAGCCAGAAGACCTGGTTCTTGAGGATGCCCACCCGGCCATCGTGGGCATCGGCGTAGTTCCAGGCGAAGCACTTGATCTCGAGCATCGTGTCCCGAGTGACCTCCGGATCGACGCCCAGCTCGCGATGCTTGTCGATGGTCAGGGGCACGGCGGCCAGGCACAGAAGGAGGTACAGGGCGTCGGGCGCCTCGGGCAGGTCGCGCGTCAAGCTGGGCCAGACGTTGAAGCC